>JAIPGA010000093.1 GCA_021736445.1 Synergistales bacterium
CAACGGCGTGATCACCGACCCCAGGGATCTCCTGGGCTAACACGGGAAACAGGAGGTGAACCCTATGGAACAGACTGTCTTCCGCGGCAAGGCCTGGGTCTTCGGTGACGACGTGGACACCGACCTCATTTACCACAACAAGTACCTGCACATCACCGACCCCGAGGAGATGCCCCAGTACGCCTTCGAGTACTACCCGGGCAGGGAGAACTTCGCCAACGAGGTCAACGAGGGCGACATCCTCGTGGCCGGCAAGAACTTCGGCTGCGGCTCCTCCCGGGAGCACGCCGTCTACGCGCTGAAGTACGCCGGCATCCCCGTGGTCATCGCCGACTCCTTCTCCCGCATCTACTACCGGAACGCCGTCAACAACGGCTACCCCGTGCTCTTCGCCCCCGGCATCACCGATGTGGTGAGCGACGGCGACGAGATCGAGGTCAACATGGAGACCGGCCAGATCAAAAACCTCACCACCGGCGAGGAGACCCACGGCGACGCCGTGGCCAACCTGGAAAAGGAGATCATGTCCCACGGCGGACTGCTCCAGTACCTCAAGGCACAGACCGGACACGACTAGGACCAGCCGGGGCGCAGGCCGCTCCTGCGCCCCTTCCCGGAACACGAAAGGAGGCAGAGACATGGGCAAGACCTTTGCCGAAAAGGCCCTTGGCAGGGCCGCGGGGCACGAGGTGACGGCCAACGACGTGGTCACCGTGGAACCGGACTTCTGCATGAGCCACGACAACGCCGCCCCCATCTCCAAGATCTTTAAGAAGATCGGCGTCGACAAGGTGTGGGACCCCGACCATCTGGTCTTCATCCTGGACCACGCCGTCCCGGCGCCGTCGGACAAACACGCCCAGAACCACAAGGATGTCCGCGAATTCGTGGCCGAGCAGGGCATCAGACATTTCTACGACGTCATGAGCGACGGCGGCGTCTGCCACCAGGTGATGTGCGAGGCCGGCTACGCCCTGCCGGGCACCATCATCGTGGGCAGCGACAGCCACACCTGTACCTACGGCGCCTTCGGAGCCTTCTCCACCGGCATCGGCCGCAGCGAGATGGCCGCCACCTGGGCCACCGGCAAGATCTGGTTCAAGGTCCCCGAGAGCATGAAGGTCAACGTCACCGGCTCCTTCCCCAAGGGTGTGGCCTCCAAGGATCTGATCCTCAAGCTCATCGGCGACATCGGTGCCGACGGCGCCGACTACATGTCCGCCGAGTTCCACGGCCCCGGCATCGAGCAGATGAGCCTGGCCGAACGGATGACCATCACCAACATGGGCATCGAGATGGGCGGCAAGAACGCAGCCTGTCCGCCGGACCAGAAGGTGATGGACTTCGTCAGGGACATCGCCAAGACCGACAACTGGGAGCCCCTCTGGGCCGACGACGACGCCGTCTACACCAAGGAGCTCAGCTACAACCTGAACGATCTCGTCCCCGGCCTGGCCAAGCCGCACACCGTGGACAACTGGGGCCCCATCGACGAGATGAAAGGCGAGACGATCCACCAGGCCTTCCTGGGCAGCTGCACCAACGCCCGCATCGAGGACCTGCGCGGCGCCGCGGAGATCCTCAAGGGCCACAAGGTGGCCGTGCGGACCATCGTCATCCCCGCTTCCTGGGCGGTCTACCGCCAGGCCATGAAAGAGGGCCTCATGGACATCTTCCTCGACGCCGGATGCGTCATCACCAACCCGGGCTGCGGGCCCTGCATGGGCAACCACGAAGGCATCCTGGCCCCGGGCGAGGTCTGCATCTCCACCGCCAACCGGAACTTCAAGGGGCGCATGGGCAACAAGGAGAGCTTCATCTACCTGGCCAGCCCCCTCACCGTTGCGGCCTCGGCCCTGAAGGGCGAGTTCGCCGATCCGAGGGAGGTGTAACCCTATGAAGGTCAAGGGCAAGGTCTGGAAATACGGCGACAGCGTGAACACCGACGTCATCTTCCCGGGCAAGTACACCTACACACTCCGTGAGCCCGAAGAGATGGCCAAGGTGGCACTGGAAGACCTGGACAGCGACTTCAACGAGAACGCCAAGCCCGGCGACATCATTGTGGGCGGCAAGAACTGGGGCTGCGGCTCCTCCCGCGAGCAGGCCGTCACCTGCCTGAAGGAACGCGGGATCGCCGCCATCGTCGCCAAGAGCTTCGCGCGGATCTACTACCGCAACTGCATCAACCAGGGGCTGCCCATCGTGGTCTCCCCGGAGGCCGTGGACGCCATCGAGAAGGGCGAGCAGATCGAGATCGACTTCGACGACGGCGTGATCCACACGTCCAAGGGCGACTTCAGCTTCCCGCCCTTCCCCGACTTCGTGCGGGGACTCATCGAAGACGGCGGGCTCATCCCCCACGTCCGGAAATCACTGGGTATCTCTGACTAACCACCAATTTCTGAAGGAGGGAATCAAGTAATGGCAAGAAACGAGATGACCGTAAAAGAGAAGAAGGATAGATACCAGGTAGCCTATATCCCCGGCGACGACACCGGCTTCGACGTCATGGAAGCCAACATGGTCGTCATGGAGGCCCTGGGCGCCCCCATCGACTGGGTCCGCACCGACGCCGGCTGGTGCATGTGGGAGCAGGAGGGCGACACCGTTCCCGAGAAGACCTGGGAGACCCTGCGCAACACCGACGCCGCCCTCATGGCCGCCATCACCTCCAAACCGGGCGTCAAGGGCTTCAAGAGCGCCATCCTGCAGATGCGCCAGAAGTTCGAGCTCTACGTCAACCTGCGCCCCGCCAAGGCCATGCCCGGCGTGCCCTCCATGCGGGACGACATCGACATCGTCACCTTCCGGGAGAACACCGAAGGCCTCTACTCCGCCGTGGAGTGGCGCCCCGTACCGGACGAGCTCTACGACCTGCATCCCAACATGGCCCGCTTCAAGGGCAAGGAGGACGTGGCCGCCTCGGTGCGCGTCTTCACCCGGGAAGGCTGCGAGCGCATCATCCGCGCCGCCTTCAAGTACGCCCACGAGAACGGCCTCAAGAAGATGACCGTCGTGGAGAAACCCAACGTCATCCGCCTCACCAGCGGCATGTTCGTCGAGATCGCCCAGGAGGTGGCCAAGGAGTACCCCGGCATCGAGATGAACAAGGAGAATGTCGACGCCACCGCCATGTGGATGCTGAAAAACCCCCAGAACTACGAGTGCATCGTCACCTCCAACATGTTCGGCGACATCATCTCCGACGAGGCCTCCCAGCTGGTGGGCGGCATGGGCGTCACCGCATCGGGGAACATCGGCGCCGACTACGCCCTCTTCGAGCCCTGCCACGGCTCCGCGCCGAAGTACGCCGGCCAGTACAAGGTGAACCCCATCGCCATGCTCAACGCCTCCAAGATGCTGCTTGACTACCTGGAGCTGGACGACTACAGCAAGAAGCTGGAGAACGCCATGTTCGACGTCCTCCGCGAGGGCAAGGTGCTTACCTACGACATCCTGCGCGAGCAGGGCGACCCCAAGTGGGAGACCGACGCGGCCAGCACCCTGGACATGGCCAAGGAGATCGCCCGCAAGCTGAACCCCGATTTCGACAAGAAGGCCGACGAGATCTGCAAGAAGGCCAAGGAGATGAACAAGAAGCCGTAACCCTTCCTATCGGGTGCCTGAGGGGCTCACTGCGTGGCAGTGGGCCCCCTTTCTGTGAAAGGAGGAATCGCTATGCAGAGCGCACAGGCCGGAACTGTGGAGTCCATGGACTGCCTCGTCTCCGTCTCGCCCGGCGCGGCGGGGTCGGGCCTGGACATCCAGCTCTCCGGCTCCAGCGTCGCCCGCTTCACCTCGGTGATGCGAGCCGCCGTCGAGGAGACGGCCAGGGCCATGGATGCCGGCGACGTGGCCATCTCCGTGCAGGACAACGGAGCGCTTGACATCATCCTGCGGGCCCGCGTGGAGACAGCGCTGCGCCGCTACAAGGGGGGTGCGAACCTATGAAGCTCCGCCGGACCAAACTCTATCTCCCGGGGAACAACCCCAACATGCTGCTGCGGGGACATCTCTTCGGCCCCGACGGGGTCATCCTGGACCTCGAGGACGCCGTGGCCCCCGCCCAGAAGGACGCCGCCCGCGTCCTGATCCGCGAGGTGCTCAAGCGGGGCCGGTTCGGCGACTGCGAGGTCACCATCCGCATCAACGGCATGGACACGCCGGAGTGGAAGGAAGACCTGCAGTGGACCGTCCCCTACGGCATCCACGGCATCCGCATCCCCAAGGTGGAGGATCCCCAGGCCATCAGGGATATCGACGAGGAGCTCTCGGCCATCGAGGAGAAGGCCGGCATCCCCCAGGGCAAGACGCTGATCTTCTGTCTGCTGGAGACCGCCCTGGGCATCCACCGCGCCTACGACATCGCCGGCGCCTCGCCCCGCGTGGCCGGCATCTGCCCCGGCGGCGAGGACCTCTGCGCCGACCTGCACACCAGCCGTTCCAACGAGGGCACCGAACTGGTGGGCCCCAGGCAGCTGGTGGTCCTGGCGGCCAACGCCGCCGGCGTGGACGCCCTGGACACGGTCTTCCCCCGGGTCACCGACGACGAAGGCCTGCGGCAGGAGACCATGTTCGTCAAGCAGCTGGGCTTCCAGGGCAAGAGCGTCATCCACCCCAACCAGATCCCCATCATCCACCACTGCTTCACCCCCACAGAGAAGGAAGTGGAGAGCGCCAGGCGCATCGTCGCCGCAGCCCGGGAGGCCGAGGCCAAGGGCGCCGGCGCCGTCAAGGTGGACGGCAAGATGGTGGACAAGCCCGTGGTGCAGCGCGCCCGCTTCACACTCCAGCGCGCCGGCATCGACGAGGAGGTGGTAGAGCATGCATAGGAACGCAGTGGGCCGCCTGCTGCCCGAGGAAATCCCCGGCTACGGCACGGTGCGCCCCTTCGAGGGCTACAACGTTCGCAAACCGGAAGGGAACCGAGACGGCCGGAAACACGTGGCCACCTTCAACGACCGCACCGACAAGCGCCTGCCGGACATCAAGGCCGCCATCAAGGCCACAGGCCTGGAAAGCGGCATGACCGTCTCCTTCCACCACCACCTCAGAAACGGCGACCAGGTGGTGAACATGGTGCTCGACGCCTGCGCCGAGATGGGCATCCGCGACCTGGTGCTCTTCCCCACGGCGCTCTTCGGCGTCCACAAGCACCTGGTGCAGCACATCAAAAGCGGCGTCATCCGGCAGATCAAGGGCTCCGTGAACGGCCCCATCGGCCAGCTCGCCTCGGAGGGCGGCATGCCCGACCCCGTCATCCTCCGGAGCCACGGCGGCCGGCCCCGGGCCGTCTGCAGCGGCGACGTGCACATCGACGTGGCCTTCATCGCCGCTCCCACCGCCGACAAGTACGGCAACATCTCCGGCACCGGGTCGCGCTCCAGCTGCGGCTCCCTGGGCTACGCCCACACCGACGCCGCATTCGCCGACCAGGTGGTGGCCGTCACCGACAACCTGCAGCCCTACCCCATCGCCAACATCTCCATCCCCATGTACAACGTGCACCACGTGGTGGCCGTGGAGAGCATCGGCGATCCCGCAGGCATCGTCTCCGGCACCACCAGGGTCACCCGGGATCCGCTGCGGCTGCTCATCGCCCGCAACGCCGCCAGCCTCATCGAATCGAGTCCCTACTTCACCGACGGCATCTCCTTCCAGACCGGCGCGGGCGGCATCTCGCTGGCCACCGCCGCCTACGTGCGGGAGGTCATGCGGGAACGGAAGATCAAGGGCAGCTTCGGCCTGGGCGGCATCACCGGCTTCTTCCTGAGTATGCTGGACGAAGGCCTCTTCGAGCGGCTGCTGGACGTGCAGTCATTCGACCTGGACGCCGTCAAATCCATCGGCAGCAACCCCAACCACGTGGAGATCTCCGCCGACTGGTACGCCAACCCCTGGAACGCCGGCTGCGCCGTCAACATGCTGGACACCGTGGTGCTCGGAGCCACCGAGGTGGATTCCCACTTCAACGCCAACGTCAACACCGAGGCCACCGGCGCGCTGCTCCACGGCATCGGCGGCCACCAGGACACCGCCAGCGGCGCCAAGCTCACCATCATCACCACGCCGCTGCTCCGGGGACGCATCCCCTGCGTGGTGGACGACGTCTACTCCGTCACCACCCCCGGCGAGGTGGTGGACGCCGTGGCCACCGAGTTCGGCGTGGCCATCAACCCCCGGCGCCAGGACCTCATCGACGCCGCCAAAGAGGCCGGCAACGTCCCCCTCATGGACATCGAGGACATGGTCAAACAGGCCAGGGAGCTCACCGGCCCCATGGACCCCGTGGCCACCGAAGACCGCATCATCGGCGTCATCGAGTGGCGCGACGGCACCGTCCTCGACGTCGTCCGCCAGCTCAAGATGTAGCCGCGGCTGCGCCGCGCTCCCCCCCCGCAGGGCACCGCCAGGAAGGCACTCTACAGCAAGCCCGTAGGCGCCGCGAGAAACGCACCGTAGCAAAGGCACAACAAAGCCGGCCCGGTTGGGGGGCGTCCCCTCACCGGGCCGGCTCAACAAACGTACCGACAGCTACACCACAGGTCCGTTGGGGAGGTCGAAGAAGAGGAAGCGGTCGAAGAGGGGGGTCTTCCGGAAGTAAATCGGCCCCTGCCGGGACCCGGCCTCCGCTTCCCCCTCATAGAGTTCAAGCAGGCCGAAGCCCTCCAGTTTTTCCAGATAGCGCACCCTGAGGACAAAATCGATTGTGAAATGCGGGTTGTCATGGTCACGCACTTCCTGCACCAGCACAGGATGAAGGTAGTCCTCCTCGCGCCCGTTAATGAGAACCCACTCCCCCTCGTCGAGACGGCTGATCAGGTAGAGCGTGTAGGGGAAAGCCCTCAGCTCCGAATAGAGATCCGGCATCATGTCGCAGTACGCCAGGTTGAAGGAACGGAAGAACGTATGGAAGAGCCGGGCGAACAGCCGGCCCATGTTCTCCGGCCGCGCAACCCAGGCCCCTTCATCGATGATATAGAAGCGGGTGGATGTCCGTGCAATCAGGCCGGCGAGCCCAGCGATCACCCTGGGAATGTGACAGAAGGGCACATCCTCCTCGTTGAATACCTTCAGATAGTCCCGCATAAGGGGGTCCAACTGCATGAACCGCCCCAGATGTCTGCCATAGGTGTTCATTCCTTCATCAAGCATCCGTTTCACCGTCTTCCGGTTCAGGTTGCCCGCATTTGTCGCCTTCACTCTCCCCTCCTCCATAAGGAGTTGCAACAGCAGCCTGGTGTTGTAGATGATCGGGAGCCGTTCCAGCTCGTCGCCAGGCAGCCTGTCATTGACGTGAATGCAATAGGGCTCCTTCCACCAGCCGTAGTTGATCAGCCTGAACATCTGGTTCGGCGCCAGTCCCCCAAGTTCCTCATCGGGTTCGTCCAGGCCCAGTACATACTCCTCCAGGCGCGCCTTCAGCCCTTCTTCATCTTCCATGAGCTCATTATAGGTAAGGCCTTCTTCCACAGCCTGCCCGGCAATCTCTTCCAGGGCCTCCTTCAGGGCATCCGGGATCTCTCCGGGCCCCCCCTCAAAAGGCGAGGGCGCTTCGTCTTCGTCCTCACCGAGGGTCTCCCTGATACGGTCGCTCGCTTTCAGCAGCTTGCGCCGCTCCCCCTCGTCGGCAACGTGGGAGAGGTCACTCTCCAGCGCATGCAGCAGCGATTCCGCTGTCTCCAGGTCCATCCGCACGATATAGCTCGTCCCCTGTTTTTTCGAACCCTTCAGTTGTCTGCCGAACCAGCGCTTCACCGACAGCGTGGATCGCAAGAGCGCGTTCCGCTCCCCCTTACTGAAGGCCAGTTCGATGATGTTGCCGATTCTGTCGCTCATTCCGTCACCGCCTGGTCATTGCAGATACATCCGGCCCCGCTAGCCCCGTGATTGCAGCTGCGCACCTTCCGCCACGCGCACAAAACGCATTTCAAGCAGCCCCAGTATAGCCCAACAGGGCCATAGCCGCACATCAGCTCCAAGAGAGCCGGGCAGGTGCCCCCCTTTCTCAAGAGAGGCACCAGCCCCGGCGCTACCGGGGGTGTCCCACCGGCACAAGGTAGAGAGGCCGATGGTCCTCCGGGAGGGCAAGCGCCTCCTGCACACGGCCGTCGTAGAAGGCGCCGATGGGCACAGCGCCCAGGTCAAGCGCCACCGCCTGGAGCAGCAGGTTCTGGCAGGCGTGGCCAGCCTCCAGCCTGACATAGCGCACGGCCCGGTCGCCGTACTTCTGCCGGGTGCGTTCGTACACGCCGGTGACCACAAAGACCGCAGGAGCCTCCCGGAGGGCGCGCTGCTGCAGCCCCGCCTTCCAGAGGGCTTCGCGCAGGTCCTTTTTCGATTCCACGGCCAGCTTGTGCCCCTGCGGAACATAGTGGTAGAGCCCCTCTTCCGTCGCCACATAGAGCTCCAGCGGGTAGAGCGCCCCCGCCGAGGGAGCCGTCCGCCCGCCCCAGTCGGTGGTGATTCCCTGGGCCGCCCAGAAAAGCTGGGAGATCTCCTCCAGCGTCAGCGCCTCACCGGTGAACTCCCGCACCGACCGCCGCCCGGCAAGCGCCTCCTCCAGGGAGAGACCTCCCTCAAGCTCCGGTTCGGGGAGGTCCATCTCCTGCCCTGGGGCCGCAGCCGGCAGCACCTCCGCAGAACCGAGCAGACAGACGCCCAGCACGAGGCCAGCCGCCACCATGACAACACACGCAAAAAAGCTCAACCTTCGCATCATCTCTCGCCTCCAGAAGCACAAAGCCGGTCGCGGATTTTACGACTATCTGAGACATCGATAGAAATGGGAGAAACCTATTCCGGCTAAAGTTAGGCTGGAAATGCGCACCAAGGAGATATTCAAGGAATCGAAAAAGACATACGGATCCCGGCGAATACTCCATGCTCTCCGGGGCGGAGAGTGCTCGATAGGGCAATTCAAGGTGCGATGCCCCATGAGGTGTTTTGGGGTTGCAAAAAACATCATGAGGGCCTTAGGGCTACAGGCAAAAACCCCGGGACTATATTTAAGGTGGACCCCTTTGTCAAGACCAAAAACTCGCCAAGGTTCATTAAAGTCAGACTGCCATAGTCCCTGTGTTCGCGAAGTGGATTTCCTCCGGTGTCCGGTATTCCAGCGAGGAGTGCAGTCTTTCGCTATTGTAAA
>JAIPGA010000094.1 GCA_021736445.1 Synergistales bacterium
TGAATTGATTATAGCGTACCTCGCTGATGTTGCAATCCGTCGATCCCGGGAAAACCAGGATTCTTCAATCTGCGGTGCTCCATGGATGGCAACATCTGTCTATATTCGCTGATGTTTTGGCCAACAGTTGGCAACCCCCGCCGAGGGCGGACAGAGAGGCGGGAAAAGGTGTAGCATAGAGAGGGGACGGCGGTCCGGAGCCCCGGTGCCGCCGGCCTGTGGTCTGCTGGGACAGGGGCCGCCGCTGCCCTCTGTCACCGGCGGCGGGAGTGCAAAAAAGGAGGAATGGACATGCATCAGGGTATCGCGATCACCGACTCGATCTACTGGGTGGGCGAAAACGACCGGGAGACGGATCTCTTCGAGGCACTGTGGCCGCTGCCCCGGGGGGTTTCCTACAACTCCTACTGCATCATGGACGACAAGGTGGCTCTGATCGATACGGTGAAGGGGGGGTACTTCCCCGATTTCCTGGAGAAGCTGAAGGGTCTCCTGGGTCCCTCCCGGACGGTGGACTATCTGGTGATCAACCACATGGAGCCGGACCACTCCGGGGCGGTGAAGGTGCTCCGGGAGATCTACCCGGATATGACCGTGGTGGGCAACGCCAAGACCCGGGAGTTTCTCGCCAACTTCTACGGCATCACCGAGAACTTCCGGACCGTCTCCGAAGGCGAGAGCCTCGATCTGGGCAAGCGGCAACTCCGGTTTTCCATGATTCCCATGGTCCACTGGCCGGAGACCATGGTGACCTACGCGTCACCGGAAGGCGTCCTCTTTTCCGGTGACGCCTTCGGGGCCTTCGGGTCTCTGGACGGCGGGATCTTCGACGACGAGGTGGACATGGCGTTCTACGAGGACGAGATGCTCCGCTATTTCTCCAACATCGTGGGCAGGTACGGCAGCCAGGTCCAGAAGGCCATCGGCAAGGTGCGGGGGCTGGATGTGCGCTATCTCGCCCCGGCCCACGGCCCCATTCTGCGGGACAGCCCGGAGCAGGTCATCGATCTCTACGACCGCTGGAGCCGCCACGAGACTGAAGAGGGCGTCGTGGTGGTCTACGGTTCCATGTACGGCAATACCAAGCGGATGGCCGAATCGGTGGCCCGCTCCCTGGCCCGGGAGGGGATCGAGAGGGTCATCCTCCACGACATCTCCCGGAGCCATATCTCCTTCGTGGTGCGGGATATTTGGCGCTACCGCGGCGTGGTGCTGGCCGGCTGCACCTACAATACGGGGCTCTTCCCGCCCATGCAGGCGCTCACCGCCTCGCTGGAGAACAAGATGATGCGCGGCCGGGTGCTGGGTGTCTGCGGCTCCTACAGCTGGAGCAAGGGTGCGCTGGCCGCTCTGCTGCAGTTTGGCGAACGGGGGAACTGGGAGCTGGTGGAACCCTACGTCGAGGTGCGTTCGGCCCCCTCTCCGGAGGACATCGAACAGTGCTATCAGCTGGGGAGGAACGTCGCCGGGGCGCTCTAGCGGCTCACGGCATTCCAGTGCGCCGCCTCACTGAGGCGGGGGACTGCGGTCCAAGGAAAAAAGAGGCTTCCGGATGCCTTGCCGGCTAGCGCCGTCCGTGGCGCTCGCTGCCGTAGGTGCCGGCACCGCGCTTTTTGCCGTCCTTGGACAGGCCTTTCTGGAACTCCTTGAGCAGCTCCTGCTTCTTTCGTTCTTCCGGGGAGAGCTGGTCCGGCCCTTCGGTATCGCGATCCAGCCAGCCCATGTAGGCCAGCAACTCGATGTCGCGGACATCCTCGCCCAGCTCCTCGGCGATGGTCGGGATATCCACCTCGCGGTCCGAATGGTCCCTGATGTAGGTACGGACCCGCTCGTAGATCTCTTCGAGCCGCCGCATACACTTCGGGCATGTCTTCGGTCCGTTGCTGGCAAAGGGCTTCCCGCAACGCTGACAGGGTATCATTTCCATTTCGGCCACCCCCTGCATATAGGCTCGTTTCTGCCTTGCCTGTGCCAAGTCTAAACGGCGGTACCGGGGGAGTCAAGCTGTGGAGGGGCCGGCGGGAGATTTTGCTTTGCTTCAACAGACAGATGAGGGTAAGATGGTGGGCACTGTCCTGCGTGGTTCGCCCGATGCGGCAGGTATGAACTTTCAAAATTGTCTGGAATTGCACACAGAATACAGGTTCCTGGTTGCATTATACACAACGGTGGTAAATAATGTGGTTCGAGCCTTCAGGTTCTCCCTTTCACCAGGAGGGCCGGGGAGGTGCGCTTTGATTCACGGGAGAAACGGGATACCATAGGAACATCGGTTAGGGAGGCGAAAGCGTTGTTTACAGAGGAACAGCTCAAAGCAATCGAGCAGGGGAAGGCCGACTACCAGAAGTCGGTGGACAAGTCGCTCAAGAAGTTCCCCGAACGGAAGGAAACCTTTTCCACCAGCAGTCTGGACGTCGATCGGATCTACACGCCGGAGCACATCAAGGATTTCGACTACATGGAGAAGCTCGGGTTCCCCGGTGAATACCCCTTCACCAGGGGCGTGCAGCCCACCATGTACCGCGGCAAGTTCTGGACCATGCGCCAGTACGCAGGGTTTTCCACCGCCGAGGACTCCAACCGCCGGTATCGCTACCTTCTGGATCAGGGTTCTTCGGGGCTTTCGGTGGCCTTCGATCTGCCCACCCAGATCGGGTACGACTCCGACGACAAGATGGCCGCCGGCGAGGTCGGCAAGGTAGGGGTTCCCATCGACTCCCTGGCCGACATGGAGATCCTCTTCGACCAGATCCCCCTGGACAAGGTCACCACCTCCATGACCATCAACGCCCCGGCGTCGGTGCTGCTCGCCATGTACATCGCGTTGGGCGAGAAACAGGGTGTCGCCTCCGATAAGCTGGGCGGCACCATCCAGAACGACATCCTCAAGGAGTACATGGCCAGAGGCACCTATATCTTCCCGCCCAAGCCATCCATGCGACTCATCACCGATATCTTCGAATTCTGCAGCGAGAACGTCCCCCGCTGGAACAGCATCTCCATTTCCGGCTACCATATCCGCGAAGCCGGTTCCACGGCGGCCCAGGAGATCGCCTTCACGCTGGCCGACGGCATCGCCTATATCGACGGGGCCATCAAGACCGGGCAGGATCCCAATGTCTTCGGCAAGCGGCTCTCCTTCTTCTTCAACTCCCACAACGACTTCCTCGAGGAGGTGGCCAAGTTCCGCGCCGCCCGCAGGCTCTGGGCCCGGATCATGAAGGAGCGCTTCGGCGTGACCGACGACAAGGCCACCCGGCTCCGCTTCCACACCCAGACCGGCGGCAGTACGCTGACGGCACAGCAGGTGGAGAACAACATCGCCCGTGTGGCCTTCCAGTGCATGGCCGCCGTCCTGGGCGGCACCCAGTCGCTGCACTCCAACAGCATGGACGAGGCGCTGGCCCTGCCCTCGGAGAAGAGCGTGAACATCGCCCTGAAGACCCAGCAGATCGTGGCCCACGAGACGGGGGTCTGCAGCACCGTCGATCCCCTGGCCGGCAGCTACTACATCGAGTCGCTCACCGACCGGCTGGAACAGGAGGCCGAGGGCTACATCAGCAAGATCGACGAGATGGGCGGCATGATGGAGGCCATCGAGAAGGGCTATCCGCAGCAGGAGATCCAGGACGCCTCCTACACCTACCAGAAGGCCGTCGAGAAGGGCGAGGAGATCGTGGTGGGCGTCAACAAGTACCAGATCAAGGAAGAAGGACGCGATATGGAGCTCCTCAGGGTCGATCCCAGTGTGGGCGAGCGGCAGGTCAAAAAGACCGCCAAGGTCCGTGAGGATCGGGACAACAACTTCGTGCAGAACGCCCTCGACGATATCCGCAAGGCCGCGCGCGACGAGCACGAGAACCTCATGCCCTATATCCTCAACGCCGTCCGCGGCTACACCACGGAAGGCGAGATCTGCAACGTGCTCCGCGAGGAGTTCGGCGAATACCAGGAGAACATCGTTCTCTAGCCCCTCGGGCGGAGAACGTGGAGATACCGGCACCAGCTGGCTGCATGGAGGAGGAATAGAACAATGTCCGAGCGGAAGATCCGTGTTGTCGTCGCAAAGCCCGGGCTCGACGGGCACGATAGAGGCGCCAAGGTCATCGCCCGCGCGTTCCGCGACGCGGGGATGGAGGTCATCTACACGGGGCTGCGGCAGAGCGCCGAGCAGATCGTGGCCACGGCGATCCAGGAGGATGCCGATGCCATTGGGGTGAGCATCCTCTCCGGGGCCCACGAGCACTACTTCAAGACCATCATCGATCTGCTGAAGGAAAACGAGGCCGACGATGTGGTCGTCTTCGGCGGCGGGGTCATCCCCGAGGATGATATCCCCCGTCTCAAGGAGCTTGGGGCCGGGGCGGTCTTCGGCCCCGGAACACCCACCGGCGAGACGGTGGAGTGGCTCAAGAAAGCCGTCGGGGAGGCCCGCGTCGGCAGTTAGCGGCCATGGGAGCGCAAGCTGTGCCGGGATGGGGCGACCCCTCCCGGCATATCGTTGAAGACAGAAGTCTATGGAGGTAGGGAGGTGTGGAACATGAATCCCACAGTGATCGATCATATCGGGGTGGCGGTGAAGAGCCTCGACGAGGCGCTGCAGTTCTGGCGGGACACCCTCGGCATCGAGTGCACCGGTGTGGAGGAGGTGGAAGAGCAGAAGGTGAAGACCGCCTTTCTTCCCGTGAAGGATACCGAAATCGAGCTGCTTGAAGGCACGTCGGAGGAGAGCCCGGTCTCCAAGTACATCGCCAAGAAGGGCGAGGGAATGCACCACATGGCGATCAGGGTGGACAATATCGAGGAAGCCCTGAAAGAGATGAAGGAAAAGGGTGTGCGCCTGATCGACGAGGAGCCCCGGTACGGCGCAGGTGGTGCGCGGATCGCCTTTGTCCATCCCAAGGCAACGGGCGGTATCCTTCTGGAGCTCTGCGAGCGCTAGGGAGCAACGGGAACACCTCACGGAACGTGGGGGAGAAGAGTGACCTATGGGAGGTCTGATGCATGTCGGATAAGTCGATTGAGCAGCTCTGCGAAGAGCTCCTTGCCAAGCGGACCGAAGCCGAAGCCGGCGGCGGCGAGAAGGCTGTCGAAAAGCAGCACGGCAAGGGCAAGCTGACGGCGCGCGAACGGATCCACCGCTTCCTCGACGAGGAGAGCTTCGTGGAGCTCGACAAGTTTGTGGAGCACCGTTGCACCAATTTCGGCCTGGACAGGAAGAAGTTCGCCGGCGACGGCGTGGTTACCGGCTACGGAACGGTGAACGGGCGTATCGTCTACGTCTACAGCCAGGACTTCACCGTCCTCGGCGGGTCGCTGGGCGAGATGCACGCCAAGAAGATCTGCAAGGTCATGGACCTGGCGGTGGCCAACGGCGCCCCGGTGATCGGGTTCAACGATTCGGGCGGCGCCAGGATCCAGGAGGCCACCGACGCCCTGAGCGGCTACGGGCAGATCTTCAAGCGCAACACCCATGCCAGCGGCGTGGTGCCCCAGCTCTCCGTGATCCTCGGCCCCACGGCGGGCGGCGCCGTCTACAGCCCGGCGCTGACGGACTTCATCTTTATGGTGGACAAGATCAGCATCATGCACATCACCGGCCCGGCGGTCATCAAGGCCGTCACCGGCGAAGAGGTGACCAGCGAGGAGCTCGGCGGCGCCAAGACCCACAACCAGACCTCCGGGAACGCCCACTTCTTCGCCGCCAGCGAAGAGGAGTGCATGGATCAGATCCGCACGCTGCTGGGGTACCTGCCGGAGAACAACATGGAGGATCCCCCCGTTGTGGAGTGCCGGGAGGATCCCTACGCCCCCAACACCGATCTCCGGGGTATGGTCCCCACCAACCCCAACAAGTCCTACGAGGTCAAAGACGTCATCCGGGGGATCGTCGATACGGGGAGCTTCTTCGAGGTACAGCCCATGTACGCCAAGAACATCGTCACCGCCTTCGGGCGGATCGGCGGGCTTCCCTTCGGCATCATCGCCAATCAGGCGCGGGTGATGGCCGGCTGCCTGGACATCGACTGCTCCGACAAGGCCAGCCGTTTCATCCGCTACTGCGACGCCTTCAACATCCCCATCGTGACCTTCGAGGACGTCCCCGGCTATCTGCCCGGCACCAACCAGGAATTCGGCGGGATCATCCGGCACGGCGCCAAGCTGCTCTACGCCTACAGCGAGGCCTCGGTGCCCCTGATCACCGTGATCCTCCGGAAGGCCTACGGGGGCAGCTACCTGGGCATGTGCAGCAAGGACCTCGGCGCCGACATGGTGCTGGCCTGGCCGCAGGCGCAGATCGCCGTCATGGGCGCCCAGGGCGCCGCCAACATCGTCTTCCGCAAGGAGATCGAGCAGGCCGAGGATACCGAGGCCATGCGGAAGCAGAAGATCGAGGAGTACGAGGAGGCCTTCGCCAATCCCTACGTGGCCGCCCGCAGGGGCTACGTGGACCGGGTCATCCTGCCCGAGGAGAGCCGGGCGGAGATCTACCAGGCCCTGCTCGTCACGGAGACCAAAAACGAACTGCGTCCGCGCCGCAAGCACGGCGTTATGCCGCACTAACGGAAGCGGGGGAAGAGCATGTCAGAGACGACTGCTGCCGCAACAAGTCTATCCCAGACATTCGACGGCGTGAGCGGAGCCTTTTCCATCTCCCTCATCGCCTTCACCGTTGTCTTTATGGTGCTGATCGGCCTGAGTCTGGTGATTCGGGGAAACCGTGTCCTTGCCGAGAGCATCGAGATCCAGAAGAAAGCCCGCCAGGAGATGGCCGCGAAGAAAAAGGAAGAAGAGAAACAGGCCAGGGCGGAGGCAAAGAAAAAGGAAGCCGAGGAGCAGAAGACCCAACAGACCGCCCAGGCGGGAGACCGGAACGATGAGGTCGTCGCGGCGATCACCGCTGCCGTTGCGGCTGTCTCGGGACCGGGCGCGCGGGTCAAAGGCATCAAACCTGTCTCCATCAGCCGGGGATGGAAATCCATGGCCCGGACGCAGAACCTTCAGGGCTTCGACGGGTAGTACCTCAGGGAGAACCGGACGAGCGTGAAGCCGCCGCAGCCCTATGTGCCGCTTCACCGACAGGAGTTCATCAAACACGCCAGGGAGGAGAGAATTTTATGATCCGCAATTTTCGTGTAGTCGTCAACGGTACGGCCTACGATGTACAGGTTGAAGAGCAGGGCCAGGGGGGCGCCCAGCCGCAGCAGGCCGCCCCTGCACCCGCGCCCGCACCGGCACCCGCGCAGCCTGCCCAGCCGGCCCAGCCCGCACCGCAGCCCGCACAGCCCAAGCAGGAGGCTCCGGCCCCCGCACCGGCACCGGCGCCATCGGGTGGCGGTGAAGAGGTGACGTCTCCCATGCCCGGCAAGGTGCTGAGTGTGGATGCCTCCGTGGGCGACTCCGTCAGCGAAGGGGACCTGCTGCTTGTTCTCGAGGCGATGAAGATGGAGAACGAGATCCAGGCCACGGGGTCAGGGACGGTCAAGGAAATCCGCGTCAAAGAGGGCGAATCGGTCGACAGTGGTGACGTGCTCGTAGTCATCGGCTAGCCCTCTCCCCGTAGAGGACACGAGGGAGGAAGTCCATATGGATCTGTACTTCAATGCGATAGCCAGTATCTGGTCGGAGTCCGGTTTCGCCGGGCTGGGCGCCCAGAATGTCATTATGATCTTGGTGGCCGGTGTACTGCTCTATCTCGCCATCGCCAAGAACTTCGAGCCGCTGCTTCTCGTTCCCATCGCCACGGGATGTATCCTGGTGAATATCCCCTTTTCCGGCATCATGGACGAAGGCGGATTCCTGCGCTTCGTCTTCTATGGAGCGGAGCACGAGATCTACCCGGTGATCATCTTCATGGGGGTCGGGGCGCTCACCGACTTCGCGCCGCTTCTGGCCAACCCCATCACCTTCCTGCTCGGGGCGGCGGCGCAGTTCGGCGTCTTCGTGGCGCTCTTCGGCGCCATGATGCTCGGGTTCACCGTCAAGGAGGCCGCCAGCATCGCCATCATCGGCGGGGCAGACGGCCCAACGAGCATCTACCTGACGATGAAGCTGGCGCCGCAAATCCTGGGGGCTGTGGCCGTGGCGGCCTATAGTTATATGGCCCTGGTCCCCCTGATCCAGCCGCCGGTCATCAACGCGCTGACCAGCAAGGAAGACCGCGCCATCCGGATGGACAAGCTCCGCCCGGTGAGCAAGACGGAGCGCGTGCTCTTCCCGGTGATCGTCACCATCGCCGCCGGACTCTGCCTGCCCGCTTCGGTTCCCCTGGTGGGGCTGTTGATGTTCGGCAACCTCCTCCGGGAGTGCGGCGTCACCGAACGTCTCAACCAGGCCGCGCAGAACGAGATCCTCAACACGGTGACCATCTTCCTCGGCCTGGCCGTGGGTTCCACCATGGAGGGTCCCAACTTCCTCACCGCCGCCACGCTGAAGATCATCGTACTGGGGCTGGTCGCCTTCATCTTCAGCACTGCAGGCGGAACGCTCTTCGGCCAGCTGATGAAGAAGCTCAGCAAGGGGAAGATCAACCCCATGATCGGCGCCGCCGGCGTGTCGGCCGTTCCCATGGCCGCCCGGGTGGTGCAGCGCATGTGCCAGCGCGAGAACCCCAGCAACTTCCTGCTCATGCACGCCATGGGGCCCAATGTGGCCGGCGTGATCGGCACGGCTGTGGCCGCCGGCACCATGCTCACCCTGCTGTCCGCCATGTAGCGTCGGCGGCACACCGGTACCGGCTGCAGATATCTGTCATGTATACAGAACACG
>JAIPGA010000095.1 GCA_021736445.1 Synergistales bacterium
AGACTAGGCAAGGGAGGGAGCAGGGACAGGATAAAGAAACTGCCCGGCGAGAGCCGCCGATGGCAGGAAGAGAAGGACTCCCGGTTCCGCAAGCTCAACAATTTTGTGGTTAAAGGGTTTGAGGACTACAAAGAGCGGCCCCTGTTCGCCCCCGGCGGCGCCGGGGCAGTCATGGACGATCTGGTCCGTCAGGCGGATCGCCTCGGCGAGCTGTGGAGCGACCCCAAGTGCACCTATCTGCTGGTCTTCGGCAGGGAGCGGGAGGGCCGTTTTCTCTGGCCCGGCGAGGATCCGTTGGTGGTGGGGTACTTCAGGGCCCGCCTCCGGGAGACCCTGGAGAAAGGGCGGAAGGGAACCTGCCCTCACTGCGATGCCGCCGACACCCCGCTGCTGAACCTGGACAAGACCTTTCCCTTCGCCACCTTCGACAAGAAGAGCTTTCTGCCGGGCGTGGAGAGCAACGCCTCCGCCCAGGCCAAGGTGCTCCCGCTGTGCAAGAGCTGCCTGGCCGTCTACACCAGGGGGCGGCAGGCCATGGACGGCCGGTTCACCGTCTACAAGCCCGTCTTCGACCTGAGGCTCTCGGTGATCCCCGAACTGCTGGGGAGCAAGGGGCTGCCCAGAGCGCTCGCCAAAGGGACCGAGGAGTTCCTCTCCCGGGGCGTCAACGAAGAGGAGACCTTCTTCTCCCTTCTTGCCGAGCAGGAGGAGGCGCTGGTCTACCACTTCCTCTTCTGGGAGCAGAACCAGGCCCAGGAGCGGGTGCACCTGATGGTGGAAGACGTGCCGCCCTCGAGGCTGAAGCGTCTGACGGCGCGGTGGAACGAGGCCGAAGCGGTCTGGGGGCTGCGACGGCAGGAGGAAAGCGGGAAGCCGATGACCCTGGACCAGGGCCTCGCCTCGACACTGTGGAGCATCGCAGACCTGGCGGGGGCCTCCGATCAGGACAGGCTGTGGTTCCGGCAGCAGGCCTTGTCGGTGTTGGGACGGCTGCTGGGCGGCGAGACCGTCAACGTCTCCTTCGTCAAGCAGCTCTTTGTCTCCCGGATTCCCGGGCGGTTCGCCGACGAGAAGTGGATGCAGTACGGCGCCGTGAACATGCGGCGTCTGGCAGCGGTGCTTGACTTTTTGACACTAACCAATGAGAGGTGATCTGTGCATGAAGCTGGAATTCTTTCAGGAGTTCGCCGACCCCTATCTGCACAAGGAAGGCGGTCAGGGGGTCTTTCTGGCCGGCGTGGTGCTGGGCATGGTTGCGGGAGGCCAGAACAAAAGCAACATCCGGGAGGCGCCGATGTTCAAGCAGCTGAACTTCGGCCGCCTGAGCAGGCGGGATCTGCAGCGGCACCTGGCGCGGGTGCCGGAGCTCACCAGCGCCTACCAGCTGAACTATGCGGGGCTCATCGAGGCCCTGGGAGGCAAGGCCGGCGAGCTGATGCTCAAAGGCGGCAAAAAGGATATCGGCATCGACGGCAACTTCGCCTTCTCCGTGGCCTTCCTCAACGCGCCGCACTACTTCTGGAGCGCCTTCCGGAAGGACAGGGGCGCGCCGGAAGAGCAGAGCCAGGCGGCAGAGCAAGAGTCCGAGTAACACCCAAAACCGAAAGGAGCGATTTGATGGCTTTCACCAAACGTCGCGAGATGGTATTCGCCTACACCGTGAAGGACGCCAACCCCAACGGCGACCCCCTGAACGCCAACCACCCCCGGTTCGACGAGGAAACCGGGCAGATCCTCGCCTCGGACGTGCGGATCAAGCGCACCGTGCGTGACCACTGGATCAGCGAGGGGCACCGTGTCTTTGTGGACGGCGAGAAGAAGACACTGAAAAGCAGGGTAGAGGAGCTCCGAACAGAGCTGGGCACCAAGACCGGCAGGGAGACACTGGCGCAGTGCATCGACAGCCGCCTCTTCGGCGCCACCTTCGCCCTGGGGAAGGAATCCTTCGCCTGGACGGGGCCGGTGCAGTTCAAATGGGCCCGCACCATGCACCGCGCCAAGGCGCAGATGGTGCAGGGTACGGCGGCCTTCGCCACCAAGGACGACAGTGACCAGCGCTCCTTCCGCAACGAGTACATCGTGCCCTTTGCCTTTCTGGCCGGCTACGGCGTGGCCAACCAGCACGCCTCCAGGACCACCGGCGCCACCGACGAGGACATCGCCGCCCTGGAGGATGGCCTCTGGAAGGGCACGGCCAACCTCATCACCCGCAGCAAGGTGGGGCACGTGCCGCGGTTCCTCTGCACCGTCACCTACAGCGAGGGGTTCAGCGGCCTGGCCGGTGCACTGGACGAGAAGATGGCGCTCACCGACAGGGAAGGCCGGCCCTTCGACGACGATGCCCAGCTGGCGCTGCGCTCCGTGCGGGAGCTGCGGCTGGATGTGGGCGACCTGGCCGCCTCGCTGCTGCGCTACGCCGACGACATCGAGCAGGTGCGGATCGTCGCCGACGACGACCTGGAGATCACCGGCCTGGAGGCCCTGGAGGAGAAGCTGGGAGAGCGCCTGGTCCACGAGGTGAGGTAGATGGCCGTTGCCTTTGACGTGCAGTCCAGCATGGCGATGTTCCGCAAGGGGTACACCACCACATCGTCCATCAGCTACCCCATCCCGCCGCCGACGGCCCTGGGCGGGCTCGTCGCCGCCATCCTGGGGATCGACACCGGCGCCGCCGACCATGCAGCCAAAGCCGCCTACTGGGGACGTCTGGGGGGCACCAGCGTGGCCTACAGACTCCTGCGGCCCGTCAGGTGGTTCCGATCGACGCTGAACTTCACCAACAGCAAGAATCCTCAGGTGAATCCGCGCATCCAGATCAAGCACCAGTTCCTCTCCTCGCCGGCCTATCGCGTCTACGTCAGAGGCGGCGTCGAGGAGGAGCTGCGGGAGCACCTGGAGCGGGGGAGCTCCATCTTCACGCCCTACCTGGGGGTGGCCTACGCCATCGCGGAGCTCTCCTACGTGGGCGCCTTCCCTTGCCGGGAGGTGGAGGAGCCCTCCCCGGAGGTCGCCTCCGTTCTCCCCTGGCTGGGAGAGGGGGAGACGCTCCCCGGGATCGACATCCTCGGTTCCGGGCCGGTCTTCAAGGAGGATGTGCCCTTGCAGATGGCCGAAGACCGCCGTCTCACCGGCTACGGCAGCGTCCTCTACTGCGGCGACCCGCACCGGCGGATAAAACTGGAGAAACGAGGTGATAGCGATCTCGCCCAGGTTGGAGACGATACTGTCGCCTGGTTCCCTGCCTGGTGAGGTGTGGAGCCACCCCCACCGCCCTCTGGCGGAGCATCTGGAGGGGGTGGCCGCCCTCGCCTTCGGCATGAGGGAGCGCCACCGCGTACCCGTGGAGGAGGAACAGCTGCGGGCGGTCACGCTTACCCACGATCTGGCAAAGCGGGACCCGCGCTTCCAGCGCTACATCCGGGGGGAGGGGCAGGGCACGCCCCACGCCTGCCCCTCGGCCCGCTTCGCCCTGGATCTCACCGGTGACCTTTTGTCCGCCGAGGTGGTCTGCCGCCACCATACGGTTGTCAAGGAGTTCGGTGAAGCCGTGGCTCAGTGGTTCGGCGACCATGCCTGCTACGAGAAATACGTCGCCGCCATCCGCGGACTGGACCCCCAGTGGCCTCTGCGGTTGGCCGAAGGTGAGTGGCGCAGGCTGCAGAGTGAACTGCTTTTGAACGGCGAGACCGACGAACACCAGTGGCTCCGCCACCGGGCGCTGCTCTCGCTGCTCATCGCCGCCGACCGAATGGACGCCGTGGGCCTGCGGGAGCTGCCGGAGGAGAGGTTGCCGCGCTTCACTCCGTTGCACTATAGCGGCGACTCGGCACTGAACGAGTGGCGCAGCGGGATCCGCAGCCAGTGCCTCCGGAAGGCGGAGGAGATCGACCGTCCCGGCATCTACACCATCACCCTGCCCACCGGGGCCGGGAAGACCTCCACCGGCCTGGAAGCCGCCACACGCGTCGCCGGAGCCACCGGGGCCGCCGCCATCGTCTACGCGCTGCCTTTTATCTCCATTGTGGAGCAGAACGCCGGTGTCGCCGCCGATCACTTTGGCGAGGCCATTCAGGAGGACCACAGCCGGGCGGCGCTGAAAGAGGAACGCGACGAAGGCGCAACCTCGCAGAGCCCCCTGCGGCACATGGTCTCCTTTTTCCGCTCCTGGAATGCGCCGGTGACCGTCACCACCCTGGCCAAGCTCTGGAGTGTGCTCTTTGGGGCCAAGGCCAACGAGAGCATCAATTTCCACCGGCTTGCCAACGCCGTGGTGATCCTCGACGAGCCCCAGGGGATCCGCCCCGAGTTGTGGGGCGGCCTGGGCCGCGTGATGGAGCACCTGACGGAGCGCTTTGGGACCACCTTTCTCCTGATGACCGCCACCCAGCCGGAGATCGCCAAGGGGCGGGCCGTCGAACTGGCGCCTGAGGGCGTCGCCCTGCCGGCCTCGCGGCACCGCTACAGCGTCTACCCCGAGCGGCTTCCGCTGGAAGATCTCGCACCCCTGCTGGAGGAGCGGACAGGCTTCCCCGACCAGTCCGGCATGGTGGTCCTGAACACCAGAAGGGCCGCCCTGGAGGCCTACAGAATGCTCGCCGGCCAACTGCCGGAGGACATGACGCCCTTCTTTCTGTCCACCTTCGTGACGCCCAGGGAGCGACGCGATATCCTGGAACGCCTCCGCAAACGTGAAAGAGAGGGAGCAGACCGCCTGCTGGTGGCCACCCAGGTGGTGGAAGCCGGCGTGGATCTGGACTTCCCCTGGGTCTTCCGGGATCTGGGGCCGCTGGACAGCGTGGTGCAGGTGGCCGGACGGTGCAACCGCCACGGCGGGCCGGACCCCGGCACAGTGGCGGTGGCGGAGCTGGTTTCCGAACGCAACGCCCCCTACGCTACCCAGGTCTACAGCGCCACCCTGGTGGACGCCACGCGGCAGACCCTGCGCGACACCCCCGCATTCGACGAAAGGCAGGTGCCCGAGCTGATCGGGGAATACTACCGTCAGGTGGCCGAGCGCATCCGCCAGGACTCCCCCTGGGAGGCCATCGTCAGCGGCAAATGGGACGCCCTGCCGCCGCTCTACGAAGACAAACCCTACAGCGAGGAGGCCGTGCTGGTGGAGATCGACGACGGCCTGCGTCCGCTGCTCAACCGGCTGCGGGAGGGGCAGTGGAGCCTGGAGAATCTGATGGAGAAAAAGCGGCTCCAGGCCCGGCTGTCCGACTACACCATCAACGTGCCCGAAAAGACCCTGCAGCGGATGCGCCAGGTAGCCGGCGGCATCACGGCGGAGGAAGAACCCCTCCAGGCTCTGGAGGACCTGGGCATGTGGCTGCTCACCGGCGAAGCCGTCACCGAGGCCCAAAAGCCCGGAGAAACCGAGGAAGCAGGGAAGACAGCGCTGTACCGCAGACGCGCGGGCCTTGTGCTGGACTGCGAACCCTCGGTGGACGACAGCATATTCTAGAAAGGAGACGCCATGCATTCCGAGGACGAACGCATCGGCGGCACACTGGTGTGGTACGCCTCCATCTGCGAGCGGCAGGTGTGGCTGATGTCCCGAGGAGTGGAGCCCGATCGGCGGGACGAGCTGCTCGCCATGGGGCGGCTCATCGACGAGGAGAGCTACAGCCGGGAGCGTGGCGTGGCCCACGGCGGCAACGCCATTGACATCCTCAACCAGGAGGACGACAGGGTGGTGGTGGCCGAGGTGAAAAAGAGCAGCGCCTCCCGCGAGGCGGCGTTGCTCCAGCTGGCCCACTATCTCTATCAGCTGGAGCGCGACGGGATCGTCGCCGAGGGAGAGCTGCGCTTCCCCAGGGAGCGGCGGAAGGAACGGCTCTCCCTCGACGACACGCTGCGGACCAGACTGGACGGTCTCTACCGGCGGATCCATGAGATCTGCGCCATGGACAAACCGCCGGAACGAAAGCGCACCAAGTACTGCCGACGCTGCGCCTACGCCGAATGGTGCTGGGGATAACCAGAGGAGGTGACCGCAGGTGTGTCGGACGCTCTATATGATGAATTCCGGGGAACTGCGGCGGAAGGACAACACCATCGTGGTGGAAACGGAGTCGGGCAAGCGCTATCTGCCCGTGGAGACCAGCGACGAGATCATCGTCTTCGGCGACGTCTCGCTGAACAAGCGCTTTCTGGAATTCTGCACCAAGACCCAGATCATGCTGCACTTCTTCAACCACTACGGCTACTACCAGGGAACCTACTATCCCCGGGAGCATTACAACGCCGGCACCGTGGTGCTCGCCCAGGCCTCCACCTATCTCGACGAGGCCAGGCGGCTCAACCTCGCCAGGGCGCTTGTCGCCGGGGCCTTCCGGAACATGGCTGCCGTGGTCACCTACTACGCCAACCGCAGCCGTCAGGAGCTCGCCCCGCTGGCCGAGCAGATCGACCAGGCCCGCCACAGGCTGGATGAGGCCCACGACGTGCGGGAACTCATGGGGTATGAAGGCGACACACGGGAGCAATACTACGCCTTCTTCGATGCCGTGCTGGCAGGGGAGGATTTCACCTTCGGCAGCCGGAGCCGGAGACCGCCCAGCAACAGGCTCAACGCCCTGGTCAGCTTTCTCAACAGCATGTGCTACATCCTCGCCCTCTCCCAGATCTACCGCACCCACCTGGACCCGCGGATCGGCTACCTCCACGAGACCAACTTCCGGCGCTTCAGCCTCAACCTCGACCTGGCGGAGATCTTCAAACCCATCCTGGTGGACCGGCTGATCTGCTCGCTGATCAACCGAAGCATCATCAACAAGAGCCACTTCATGAAGGAGGCCGGCGGGATCTACCTCAACGAAAAGGGGCGCAAGGCTGTGCTCAAGCACTGGGAGGAGCGCATGCAGGCCACCATCGAGCACAAGCAGCTCAAGCGGAACGTCAGCTACAGGAGACTGGTGAGGATGGAGGCCTACAAGATCGAAAAACATATCCTGGGCGACCAGGAGTACAGCCCCTTCGTGACACGGTGGTAGGATGTTCGTGATCATGGTCTATGATGCCTTCCCCAAACGCGGCGTCAAACTGCTCAAAGTGGGGCGCCGCTACCTCAACTGGGTGCAGAACTCCGTTTTGGAAGGCGAGTTGACCCCGGCCACCTTCGCCCACCTCAAGCAGGAGGTCAAAAAGATCATCAACGAGGAGTACGACAGCGTTATCTTCTACACCTGGCGCACCGCACGCTACACAAAGAGGGAGATCCTTGGCAAGGAGCTGGCGGAACAGGACAACTTCATCTGACCGCCTGTCGTCGACCGCCGGTAACGCACAAACCCCCCACCTGCGACGACATTGCGCCATCCCGAACAAGCCCGTAACCACAGCGTCTCCCGCCGTTCGCCGAAACCATTGCAGAGAAGTTTCCCCTTGCTCTCCCCACCGACAAAGCCTATAATGGCAGGGATCCAAGCGGTTTGTGGCCTTCCTATGAGGGATGGAAACGTGTTAAGGCGCTCCTTAGCCCCTTATAAATGGTTCACGTTTGTGGCCTTCCTATGAGGGATGGAAACCAGCAGTGTTTCCAGCAACCGTGCCGGTCTGTAGTGTTTGTGGCCTTCCTATGAGGGATGGAAACTTTCACCTCCGTCTGACACTGTGCAAGCATATAATCCGTTTGTGGCCTTCCTATGAGGGATGGAAACTCACCAATTTCAAGTGCGCGAACCTCAGCAGCGTCGGTTTGTGGCCTTCCTATGAGGGATGGAAACTCATTTTTATTGTCTCCTTTGTTATTCAATGCATACGTTTGTGGCCTTCCTATGAGGGATGGAAACGTCTGTGGGCGTCTAGTGCTGCCTGGGCTGGTGCTGGTTTGTGGCCTTCCTATGAGGGATGGAAACAAGCATATGTGGACGAAGGCATTTCTGCAGAGGCTTCGTTTGTGGCCTTCCTATGAGGGATGGAAACTATGCACTGAACGTAATAGCAGAAAGTGTCGGGTCAGTTTGTGGCCTTCCTATGAGGGATGGAAACATGGACTGCTAAGAGGTGATATTGAAGGTAGGAACGTTTGTGGCCTTCCTATGAGGGATGGAAACTGGCTGCTCGTGAGTATTGTGAACGTGTTCAAGGTCGTTTGTGGCCTTCCTATGAGGGATGGAAACTCTTGAACCAACTGAATACATTCAAGAGGGTACAGGTTTGTGGCCTTCCTATGAGGGATGGAAACGCGTGCAGCAATTAAGCATGGTATTGGGATGAGTCACGTTTGTGGCCTTCCTATGAGGGATGGAAACTAGGGTAGCGTACGCATCAATATCAAAATTTCTAGCGTTTGTGGCCTTCCTATGAGGGATGGAAACGGAAGCTACTGGACAGATGAATCCACAGCAGAAGAGTTTGTGGCCTTCCTATGAGGGATGGAAACCAATATAATCTGTAGACTCACCAGAATCATCAGGCTCGTTTGTGGCCTTCCTATGAGGGATGGAAACCCAATCTCAGCAGTCTGAAGAAGCCCGGTGGGTTTAGTTTGTGGCCTTCCTATGAGGGATGGAAACCGCTTGCCACAGACATGGTATAACTTCTTTTCCTCTAGTTTGTGGCCTTCCTATGAGGGATGGAAACAGTCAAAGTATCGCAACGCGTTTGATAATTGGATGAGTTTGTGGCCTTCCTATGAGGGATGGAAACAAGTATCAGATGGTTATGGTGGTTTTACTACGTCAGGTTTGTGGCCTTCCTATGAGGGATGGAAACAAAGATGAACCTGTATTTTATTTCCCTATGTTCCTTGTTTGT
>JAIPGA010000096.1 GCA_021736445.1 Synergistales bacterium
TGCAGGCCGCCAAGGCGAAAGCTAGAGGCTACAGGACAGTCAGCAATCTGATCACAAGTTGTTATCTCATAGCGGGATGCCTAGATTTCGGCCTTCCTGAAGTCGTAAAGGTTAACCCACGCTGATTAGCGAGGAGCCTTCGGATCTCGCCGTAGACGACCAGGCGGCCATCGTGGAGGTGCTGCAGAGCGAGAACATCCCCTACAAGCTCGATCCCCAGGCGAACGCTATCCTTTTGCCCAAGGAACAGGTCTACCACACGCGACTGATGCTCGCCCGCGAAGGGTTGCCCAAGGGAGGCGGCGTGGGGTTCGAGATCTTCGACCAGAGCGACGTGGGGATGAGCGACTTCCAGCAGCGCGTCGCCTTCCTCAGGGCGCTGGAAGGCGAGCTGGCCCGCACCATCGGCGAGATCGACGACGTGGAATTCGCCAAGGTCAACATCGTCATCCCCAAGCAGCGGCTCTTTCTCGAGGAGCAGCAACCCTCCACCGCCTCCGTTCTGGTCCGTCTCAAACCGGGCGCCACGGTCAACCCCGAGCAGGTGCGTGCCATGGTGCACCTGGTGGCCAAGAGTGTCGAAGGATTGCAGCCCGACCAGGTGACCATCGTGGACAGCCAGGGCAATGTGCTCTCCGACATGCTTTCCGATGATGACTTCCTCTTCGGTTCCGCCGGCGGCCAGGAGGTCTCGTCGGTGCAGCGCGAGCTGGAGCGACGGCAGGAGAAGGAGTTCGAACGCAAACTGCGGATCATGCTGGAGCGTGTCTTCGGTCCCGGCAATGTGGTGGTCCGGGTGCGCGTGCAGCTCGATTTCGACAAACGCAGGCAGAACGTCACCGAGTACATCCCCGGTCCGGACGGCAAGGGCGTTGTCCGGAGCGAGCAGGACATGGAAGAGAGCTATGTCGGCCCGGGCAATGTCCCCGGCGCCCCCCCCGGAACAACCACCAACATCCCCGGCTACGCCATTGCCCCGGAAGAGCAGGGCCAGAGCGAATACAACAAAGAGGAGTCCACCACCAACTACGAGATCACCACCAGGGAGGAGGAGGTCGTCAGGACCCCCGGCTCGGTGGAAAAGCTCACCGCCTCGGTGCTGGTGAACGGCGATCTCGAGCCGGAAGCCACCGACGGATTGCATGAGGCTGTGGCGGCGGCCATTGGACTTGACGAGGCCCGTGGTGATAAACTGGTAGTGCAGCAGATGAAATTCTCCACCTCCTTCGTGGACACCATGCTCGCCCAGCTGCAGGAGGAGCGCAGGCAGAAGCTGATCGTCGGCATGATCGCCATTGCCCTCGTCCTGGCCGGTGCCGCGGCGGCGGCCTTCTGGTGGATGCGGAGGAGGCGGAAGCAGATGCGCGAGGCCGGAGAGGGCGAAGGCGCCGGTGAGGGGACACCGAGTCTCGAAGAGATGATGGAGCATCCGGAGATGATGGCCGGCCGCGACGAGACAGCCATTCTCGAGGAGCAGATCAGGGCCTACGCAACGAAGAACCCCGAGGATGTGGCGCAGGTCGTGCAGAACTGGCTCTCCGAGGAGTAGACCAACCCCTCCGAGGGAGGCGCAGGAATGGCGAAAAAGGAACTGCGAGGGCGAGACAAGGCGGCGATACTGCTCGTCGTGCTGGGACCCGAGATCTCGGGCCAGGTCTACAAGCACCTCGACGAATCGACAATCGAACTGCTCACCCTGGAGATCGCGAACCTGCGGCAGATCCCGCAGGAGGACAAGACCCAGGTGCTCAAGGAAGCCCAGGAGCTCCTGATGGCCAAGGAATTCATGAGCCAGGGCGGTGTGGACTACGCCCGCAGTCTGCTGGAGCAGTCTCTGGGCTCCGACAAGGCCCAGGAGATCCTGCGACGCATCACCGCCAGCCTGCAGGTGCGGCCCTTTGACTTCATGCGTCACACCGACGCCCAGCAGGTACTGAGCTTCATCCAGGGGGAACACCCCCAGACCATCGCCCTGATCCTCTCCTATCTCAATCCGGATCAGTCGGCGCTGATCATGAGCGGGCTGCCGGCGAATGCGCAGTGGGACGTCACCCGCCGGATCGCCACCATGGACCGGATCACCCCCGAGGTGCTGAGGGAGGTGGAGCGCGTGTTGGAACGCAAGGTGAGCACCGTACTCGGCCAGGATTTCACCGCCGCCGGCGGTGTCGACTCGGTGGTGGACATCATCAACCGCGTGGACCGCGGCACCGAGCGCAACATCATGGAGACCCTGGAGGAGAAGGACCCCGATCTCGCCGAGGAGATCAAGCGTCGGCTCTTCGTCTTCGAGGACATCATCGGCCTCGAGGACCGTTCCCTGCAGCGTGTGCTCCGGGAGATCGACATGAAGGACCTCTCCCTGGGCCTCAAGGGCGCCACCGAGGAGCTGAAGGAGAAGTTATTCAAGAACATGTCCAAGCGGGCCGCCGACATGCTGCGGGAGGACATGGAGTTTATGGGCCCCGTACGGGTGCGCGATGTGGAAGAGGCCCAGCAGAAGATCGTCAACGCAGTGCGGGCGCTGGAGGATGCCGGAGAGATCGTGATCGCCCGGGGCGGGGAGGAAGAGCTGGTTGTCTGATCCCCATAAGCGCCGTCTCTACCGGGCGGTGCGTCTCATCCCCGAAGCAGTGCGGATCTCCCGCGAGGAGCCGGGGAATGCCGAGACTCCCGGCGGCGAGCCGGCCGAGGAAGAGCAGGCGGAGTCGCCGGAACGGAAGCAGCTCGCCGACGCCGAGCAGCGGAACAGGGAGCTGCAGGCGGAGCGCGACAGCGGGAAGGAGCACATCGGCACGCTCCAGCAGCGTGTCCGGGAGCTGGAACAGCAGCTCGACAGGCAGAAAAAACAGGCTGACAAGGAAAAGGAGAAGCTGCGGAAGCAGCATCAGGCCAGTATCGACGGAGAGCTGGAACAGGCCAGGCGGAAGGGCCACGACGAAGGCTACAGCAACGGTTTTCAGGAGGGCGAAGAGCGCGCCCGGGAGGAGACCAGGCAGTACTACGACGAGCGCTTCGGCAAACTGGTGGAGCTGCTGGAAGGCGTCCACAGGGAGCTTTCGGGGCACCTCGACGAGCTCTACGAAACCAACGAACCCAAGCTCGTCCGCTTCTGGGAGATGGTCCTCCGCAAGCTGCTGGATCGGGAGGTCCACGCCGACGGCGGGACGGTACTGCAGCAGCTGCGGAAGGTGCTGAACCGGGTGAGCGACCGCGAACGGCTGATGATCTATCTGGCCCCCGGCGACGTGCAGACCGTCGAGGACCGGCAGAGCGAGTTCTCGGACATCCTGCGCGGCGTCAGGCATATGGAGTTTGTCGCCGACGAGAGCGTCGACAGAGGCAGCTGTCTGGTGGAGACCAACCTCGGTGTCTACGACGCACGATGGACCACCCTGCTCGAGCTGGTCCACAACGAGGTCGAGCAGGTTGTGCGGGGAGGTGAGCAGCCTGGCCCGGAAGACCAAGGAAGCGAAACAGCCGAAGGAGAGCAGGCGGGATCTGTGGAGAACGCTTGAATCCCGGCTTGTCCAGGTCCCGCAGGTGCAGGTGAACGGCCGGGTCGTCCAGATGGTGGGGATCGTCATCGAGTCCCAGGGGCCCGACGTGCAGGTGGGTGACCTCTGCGAGGTGCGCTTCCGGCACCGGCGGCGGGCCCTCAAGGCCGAGGTCGTCGGGTTCCGTGACGACCGTGTGCTGTTGATGCCTCTGGGCGATATCCACGATATCGGTCCGGGCTGCGACGTGGTCGCCCTGGGGAGGAGTCTCAGCGTCCACGTCGGCGACTGCATGCTGGGCCGTATCCTCGACGGACTGGGCAACCCCATCGACGAAAAGGGCGCTGTCTGGGGCAACATGTTCTATCCCCTCTACGCCGCGCCGCCCCATCCACTGCGGCGCCAGAGCATCGATCAGCCGCTGCCCGTAGGCGTCAAGGTCCTCGACGGCCTGCTCACCTTCGGCCGGGGCCAGCGGCTGGGGATCTTCGCCGGCTCCGGCGTGGGCAAGAGCGTCCTGCTGGGGATGATGGCCCGGAACACCGAGGCGGACGTCAACGTCATCGCCCTGGTGGGCGAGCGGGGCCGCGAGGTGCGGGAGTTCGTCGACCGCGACCTCGGCGAGGAGGGGCTCCAGCGTTCCGTGCTGATCATCGCCACCTCGGACCAGCCCCCGCTGGTGCGGCTGAAGGCCGCCCTCACCGCCACGGCGGTGGCGGAGTACTTCCGCGACCAGGGCAAGAACGTCCTGCTCATGATGGACTCCGTCACCCGTGTGGCCATGGCCCAGCGCGACGTCGGGCTGGCCATCGGCGAACCCCCCGCCACCAGGGGGTACACCCCTTCGGTCTTCGCCTTTCTGCCGCGGCTGCTCGAACGTGCCGGCGCCGGCGAGCGGGGGAGCATCACCGGCATCTACTCCGTTCTCGTGGAAGGCGACGACATGAACGAACCTGTCTCCGACACGGTGCGGGGCATCCTGGACGGGCACATCGTTCTCTCCCGGGCCCTGGCCTCCCGCAACCACTATCCGGCGGTGGACGTCCTGGGCAGTGTCAGCCGGGTGATGCCCCATGTGACGGACAAAAACCACCAGGCGGCGGCGAGCCGCGTGCGGGAACTCCTCTCGGTCTACGCCGATGCCGAGGATCTCATCAATATCGGCGCCTACAAGGAGGGGAGCAACCCCCGCATCGACTGGGCGCTGCGCTATCTGGAGCCGGTGAACCGCTTCCTGCGTCAGGGAGTGGACGAAGGCCAGGGATACAGGGAGACCCTGCAGCAGCTGCAGAGCCTCGTGCCCGAAACGACGGGCTGATAGGAGGCGACCATGCGGAACAAGATCTATCGGTTCAAGCGGGTGTTGCATACCAGGGAACAGCAGCGCGATCAGGTGCGCGTCGAGGTGGCGGAGTGTCGGGAGCGCCTGGCCTCGGCCGAAGAGCAGCTCGACACCCTGCAGGGGAGCCGCAGAAAGGCTATGGAGGACTTCAGCTCCCAGATGAACGGTGTGGTCTGCAGCGGCGCCGCCCTCTGGTGTTCCCGCAGCCACATCGACACCATAGAGGATCATATCCGGGCCAAGCAGCGGGAGCTCAAAGAGGTGGAAGAGGAGCTGGAGATCCGGGAGGATCGTCTTCTGGAGCAGCACAAGGAGGTCCAGAAGCTGGAGCGATACGTCGAGCGGATCGAGGAGACCAACGAATCCATGATCCGCAGTAAAGAGCAGGCCACGCTGGACGACATGGCCACCACACGCTTTCTGCTCAAGGAGTGAGACCTGTGCGCATCGATCTCTCCAACTACCACCGCGCCATGGCGCGGATAGAAACGATACGGAGCTCCTTCGGCAGCGGTGCTCCCGCCGGCGGCAGCGGGGACGTCCGGTCGCCGGCGAAGCGCTTCGAGGCGCTGCTTGACGAACGACAGGAGACACCCTCCGAGTCCGAAGGGCCCTCCGTCAACGGAGCCCCTGCGGTGGAGAAACCCGCACTCCGGCCCGACGCGCCCGCTGCGGAGCGGGAGCAGGACGGGCCCGCCTGGCAACGGAAGCTGCCCGCCGTGGCGGAGCGCTACGGTCTGCCGCCTGCGCTGGTCCGCGCCGTCATCAAGGTGGAATCCGGCGGCCAGACCGGCGTGCGTTCCCACAAAGGCGCCATGGGCCTCATGCAGCTGATGCCGGCCACCGCGGCGTCCCTCGGCGTGGATGACCCCTACGATCCCCTGGAGAACCTCGACGGCGGCAGCCGCTACCTCGCCGACATGCTCTCCCGCTACGACGGCGACCGCGAGAAGGCTCTGGCCGCCTACAACGCCGGTCCTTCCAGGGTGGACCGCTACGGCGGCATCCCCCCCTTTCCCGAGACGGAGCGTTACGTGCGGAACGTGATGGCCCTCTTCCGCCGGTACCAGAGCGGGGAGGAGCAGAGCGATGGTTGACCAGTGGCAGGAGGAGGAGCCCCAGGAACAGCGCACCCCGAAACCCGCAGGGAAGAAGCCGAAGCGCGGCTCCGGCAAGGCCAGGGGGTGCGGCTGTCTCCTCCTGACGCTGCTCATCGCCGGCGGCCTGCTGACAGGGCTGACCGTCAGCGGCGTCTGGGATCCGCGTCCCATGCTCTACGAGACGCTTCCAGGCATACCCGTCGTAGGTCCCCGGCTGGCCGGACTGGCGGGGGTCCCCGAGGAGTACTCCCTGACGCCCGAGGAGCGGCGCGCCCAGGAGCTGGCCGAGCGCAAGGCGCTTCTGGAGCAGCGTGAAGCCAGCCTCGACATCATGCGCCGGCGGTTGATGGCCAGTTCCGGCGATCTGGCCCGCCGTCGGGAGGAACTCCTCGCCCTGGAGCAGCAGCTCGCCGCGCAGCGCGCCAAGCTGGCCGAACAGGAGGATTCGGGGCCCGGCGCATCGGAGGAACAGATCGAAGAACTCCTCGGCGTCTACGGCGAGATGTCCGCCCGCCGCGCGGCGGAGGTCTTCGCCGGCCTCAAGGAGGAGCTGGCCGTGGAGCTCCTCTCCCGGCTCTCCAACGAGCAGGCCGCCGATATCCTCGGCAAGATGGAACCCCAGAAGGCGGCGCGTCTGACGGAGCAGCTCGCGGACCGCAGGTAGCCCCGCGGACGCGCCCCCTTCGGCACCCCCGCTCCCCCCGATACACGGTATAAAGTCCCGCCCCGGAGTACCGATACCCCATAGGAGACGGAATACGGCATACGCGCGTGCCCACCAGGGACGGCCGGGCATCGGAGCAATGCAACGGAGTGCGCATGGCAACCCTCGCGACGTTAGGAGGTCGCCCCATGAATCGGTCTATATGGACCGGGCTGAACGGTGTGGTGGGCAACCAGACCTACCTTGATGTGCTGTCGGACAACGTGGCCAATCTGGACACCCCGGGGTTCCGACGCTCCTCACCCAAGTTCGACGCCCTGCTTTCACAGACAATCCAAAGCGGAACCGGCGGCCAGGGGAATGTGGGCGGCACCAATCCCGTGCAGATCGGGCTCGGTTCCTATGTCAACGCCATCGACGCCATCCACACCCAGGGCCCGCTGGAAGCCACCGAACGCCCCGGCGACCTGGCCATCTCGGGCAACGGCTTCTTCCCCCTTTCCCTGGACGGCGAGCAGGTCTACAGCCGCGCCGGGCGCTTCGTCCCCGACGCGGAGGGGCATTTCGTCCTCTCCGGTACCGGGGCCATGCTCCAGGGCATCCCCCAGAACGGCAACGGCCAGGGCAATCTGGAGCCCATCCGGCTGCCCATAGCCACCGAGGAGGGCCAGACGGCGGCCGGAAACACCATGGACCCAAGCGCCACCACCAGCGTCCTCTTCTCCTGCAACCTCTCGCGTTCCATGAACCCCGAGGAGTCCCACAGCACCACCATCGACATCTACGACGCCGCCGGTGATCCCCATACGCTGCAGGTCACCTGGAGCAAGGCCCTGGACGAAGACGGCCAGTGGCGGGAGAACCGCTGGCAGTGGACCGCCGAGCTGGCCGAAGACCCCGGCGGGACCGTCGGCGAAGGGGAGATCGCCTTCTACGGCGAGGAGAGCGACGCCGGAACCCCCGGCGCCGTCGTGGACGACGCCTCGGCGACGCCCGCTATCGACATCGCCTTCCCCGGGAGCGAAGGCGCCTCGACGGTGACACTGGATTTCACCGGCGGCGGCGACGACCTGGAGGGGCTCACCCAGTACGACTCCCCCTCCACCACCCGCGCCGTCTCCCAGAACGGCTACCCCGAAGGGGAGTACCACACCTTCTCCTTCGATACGGCGGGGCACCTCAACGCCCACTACACCAACGGACAGAGCGTGGCGCTCTACCGGGTGCCGCTGGCGCTCTTCCGCAATCCCACGGGCCTGGACAAACAGTCGGACACCCTCTTTATGGAGTCCCTCAACTCCGGCGACGTCCGCACCACCTTCTCGGAGGAGGGCGGCGCGGGCCTTATCAACCCCCAGGCGCTGGAGCAGAGCAATGTCACCCTCTCGGAATCCTTCTCCAACGTCATCGTCGCGCAACGGAGCTACCAGGCCAACGCCAGGGTGCTCACCACCAGCGATGCCTTCCTCGACGAGAGCATCAGGATGAAAGGATAGCGCCATGAACGTCATGGAGATGCTCTTCAGCCGGCTTCAGGGGGACACCTCCCCCCGGAGCGGAAACAGGGGAACCGACAGCGGCGGTGCCGGCGGCTTCGCCGACCTCTTCGCCTCGCTGACCTCCGGAGAGGGCGAGGCCGGAACCACGGCGGGGCGGGATCTCCCGCCGGAGCTCCGGGCGATGCTCCGGCAGAGCGCCGGAGACACGCCGGTTCCCCTCGCAGACGAGTCGGCATCCCAGCTTTCTCCGCAGGGCGGGGGGCGGATCGCCGCTGCGGGGCTGCAGCAGCTGCTTGTGGCTCTGCAGCTCGGCGGCAGGCAGGGCGCAGGGGAAGGGCAGCCCGCGCAACAGACAGAAGAGGTGCCCACGGAAGCGGAATCTGCAGGCGATTCCGAATCGACCCGGGGCGACACGGCGGAAGGCGCCGATCCCCGGGGCAACCCCACCGAAGCGGCGGAGCCGCAGGTGGTGCGCGACGGCGGCGAAGCCTTTATCGGACGGCCTGTCCGCGACGGCCGGCCGGGCTTCGGC
>JAIPGA010000097.1 GCA_021736445.1 Synergistales bacterium
GCCCTTGTATTTATGCCAGGCGATTGACTCGCGCACCAGGTTGCGCTTTAGCTCGATATTTAAATCCGGCTCCCAGAAATCAACGTGCAGCTGCCAGGCCAGGTGATCAATAACGGGCTCGGGCAGTTCCTCCAGCCGGGCATACAGCAGGGGCTTTTCCAGCTCCGCATGCACCATCTGGATTTCACTGTCAATTGCTTGTGCTGCGGCCGCGATTGTCGGGTCTGCGCTTATGGAATCCGGCAGAAGCTCTGCGAACTTGATTTCTGTCAGTGTTTTAGGCATCTTCAAGGCCTCCGTACGTCACGGTTTTCGTGCCGTCTGCCGCCACTTCGGATAAATCCAGAGTCTGAAAGGCGGCCGGGCTTGTGACCTCGACCCGCTTGGCCCCGGCCTGTTGAATACGCCGGATCAGGTCCGAAGGATTGATATCCCGGCCGATCTTTGTTTTCTGCCACAAAATATATGCATCCACCGCATCCTGGACCGCATCCTGGATTGATGCGGCGATGCCTGCGTCATTCGTGCTTATGTAATAGGTGATGTCCACATCAAAGGAGACCTGCGCCGGGGCCTGGACGGATACCTGATCCGTGAGGGGGCGCCGCTTGTCTGATGAGACGATCTCCTCCACGTCATCCAGGTGTGTCTGCTGCGGAAGCTCTCCGCCGGTCATCAATACATACAGATTCACCTGTCCGGGTGTGGGAGATAATACCGATACATCCGCTATGTCCTGGTGTGCGGTTTGTGCCCAGTACACGTATGCATGATAAGGCCCGGCAGTGGAATATTTTTCAGGCGCCAGCCGGATCCGCTGCCGGAAATTGTCATCCGCTTCCTCGTCCGATCCGCCCAGGGATGTGTCTGTATTAGCCACGGACGTGATGTTCTCGACCACGTCCACCATTTTGTTGATCTGGCCGGCCACGAATCCGTTTCCGTCAGACCCGGCGGTTTGGCATTGTGCCGTCACCGTCACAGACGTGTCCCCGGCCGGGATCTCTGCGGCCTCTGTGGTGGCAAAATAGATCTGCCCCCCGGGCGTAACCCTGGAGCCTGCCGGGATCAGCACGGCAAACCCCAGCGGTTCCGCGATGGAATACTGCATGGTGGCTTTTGCGGCGGACGCCTCCAGGCGGGTGGTGTCGGTGAGCACGCCCAGATGGTCCAGAAAATTCCCTTGTGCATACCCGAGAAGATTCTGCTTGCCGGTGTAATCGATGATGACGCGCTGCTGGGCGATCAGGGCGGCCAGCCCTTCCAGGAAAAGCCGCTCCGGGTCTCCCGGATACAGCTTTTTTCCGGTGATCGCCTCATGTGTGGTAAGCACATAACTTTCCACCTTTGCCGTATCGGTCTCGGTGAACTGTATATTGTCCAGATCGGAAAACATTACAACACCCCCTGTTTGATTTTCACCCGGATCTGCGGCACCAGGGCCCCGTCCATGGCTTCCGTTTCCGTTTGAACAAAACGGATGTCCGTGACCTCGACCCTGGGTTCATATTTTTTCAATGCCCGGTATATCTCGGACACTTCCATGGCCACGGCCCTGGGTTCGGGCTTGTCCAGGGCATCCCCCAGCCGGGCGAAATCCCGGTTTAAAAACACGCTGTCGCGGAGCGTGGCCAGGATCGTCCGCAAACTCTGCAGAATCCCTGCGACACCTTCCGCCCCGATGACAACGGAGCTTCCATCCGGGGTGACCGTGTATTCCGTTTGTGCCATCAGTTGTACTCCTTGAATTCAAGAGAGGCGATGGCCACGAGCGCCCGGCCATCCGCGTCCGTCCGTGTTTTTCTTTCCGTGATAGTCGTCAGCACATATTCTCCCAGCGGCCGGGTCCCGATCACAAGCACCTGGGGCTCGCCTGTCAATTTCAAATCATATAAGGCCGCGATCTCTTTTTCCGGGTTCACCCAGGAGGCATCCAGCCGTATATTGAAGCTGACCGTCTCGAGCTTATGCCCTGTGAACTCCAGCTTTTCCTTGCCCTCGGCCACCGCGTGCTCGGCAAACGTGGAAACATGCCGCCTGCGGTAGTTGTCCCAGGTTTTGATTCTGGAGGCGCTCACTTCGAAAAATATGGGGCCGAATGATCCGGTTTGTGCCATCAGTTTCTACCCTCCTGCGTATACATCCGGGCTTCCTGTAGCCATTCCGCTGCCGCAGGAAACCGGATCCCCGATCCGGCAGAGAGCCTTTCCGTTCGCAAAAACCGTGGCGCTGCCCCCGGCAGCCGTTCCGCCGTGCGGCGGGTTGGGCGGTCATGCGTGCGGATTCCAGCCGTCCCCGACCCGATGGACGGGAATCTTGTTGGCGTATACATCCGGACTGCCTGCGCTGTTCGCCCTCGGGGGCCAGCAGCCGTGCCCGGTTCCCATGTCTCCTTTTCTGTGTACGGCTGGCATTTCATTGCATCCTCTTTCATCAGTTCAAATCGATTCGCGGGGCCGTGACCGTCACGCTCTCGCCGGAATCGATCAGCACGGCCCCGTCCGCGTGCACCGTGATCGTGCCCTTGACGTTGACATCCAGGTGGTGGGTTTTGCGGTCATACTCCATGGTGGTGCCGTCGCTGAATTCCACGTGTCTTTTGTCCTGACTCTTGACCGGTACCGGATCCGGTTCCGAGTAGAAGCTGCCCGCCACAAACCCCTGTTCAAGCCCGAACGGCAGGAAAATGCAGAGCACCTGGTCACCGATGTCCGGCATCCAGTAGTCCTTGTCCTTGTGGACTTTGCGGACAAGGACCCGCAGATCATGAGAGACCAGGCCGTCCCCGTCCGGTACCGTCACCCGCACGGTGGCCGCGGCCGGATCCGTGGACGACACCACCGCCACCCGGATGGTGGACTCGAGCACCGAACGGATGTAATCGCTCACCCATGATTTGATTTTCTCCATCATATCAGTACTCCAGGGTCCTTTTCAGTTCCGCGCCGGTCCTGTACCCGACGCTCTTGCTGTATGAGTGGGTCACCTTCTCCACGAAATACGTGCCCGTGAAAACCCCGAATCCGTCCATTCGCACGGTGTTGGAGGCGAACAGGCGCGGGTCCCCGATGGAATCGAACCCGCCGGTGATCTCCTCCCGGTTTCGTTTCCGAAGCTCGGCCTTTGCCAGCATTTCCGCGGTGGCCAGGTCTTCCACGCGCTTGTTGATCTTGAGGATCTGGCCGTTTTCCGGGCCGTCCGCAGGGGTGAACGTGTAACTCAGCGTCTGCTTGGCAGGCGGGTCGAAATAATCCACCCGGCAGCCGGAAAACACTTCATGAGCCTGGGAGGAAAAATCCCAGGTGGATACGTCCTCCGGCCGGAACGTCAGGGCAGGAGGCTTTGCGTCATAAGTTTTCCCGTCAAACAGGATAATCTGCCGCTCGGCCGCCTTCAGCCGGAGCCCGGATTCATCCGCCAGGCGGGAGAGAAACCCGAGGTCCGATTCATTGCGCTGGTCCTTTCTCTGGTACGAAACCCCGGGCGCGTCATACACGCATGTGATATCATTCTGCCCGGCGAGCTCGGACGCGATCCCCTCCAGGGTGATATGCGCCCACGCCCTGGTTTTTTCCTCGCGACGCAGGGAGGATTTCACCGTACTGGACGCCGCCCGGATTTGCACCCGGTTCGGCGGGCCTGATACCTGTATGTCATCGATGGTGTATGTCCCGCACGGGTACGTGTATACATCCCCCGCAGCCGGGAAATCAAAACACTCGATACTTGCGACAAGTTCCGCGCCTTTGTCCGGGAACCAGTCCCCGATCCACAAGCGGCCCCGGTCCTCCAGGGTGATGGACAGATCGTCCGCTTTGCCGCCTGCATGATCGGTGCACTGAAAATCCGTGATCATGTCCGCAATGTCCGCGGAGATGTCCGTGCCGTCATACAGCACTTTGAGCCGGGCGTGCCTGGTGTTCACCTCTTCCATGGCGGCAGTGTCTCCGGTTTGTTGTCAGGGGTTTCAATCTGTGGCACGGTCAGCACGGTACCGGCGCTGAAAAACACCGTGTGCCTGTGGGCCGGATTGGCCATGATCAGCTCGTGCATGTATTTTTCAGATCCCAGGGTCTCTTTTGCGATCTGGTCCCATGCCTGCCCCTGCTTTGTGGTGTATGTATCAGGCAAAGCTCAGCCTCCGTTCGTCCTTGAAAAAGTCCCGCACCGCTTCTTTTGCTTTGATTGCCGCCTGGTTCCCGGCGGACTCGATCTGTTCCGCCGAGGTCTCCCCATCGCCTCCGATGGTGATGGTTTGATGTATGGTCTGGTAAATGGTTACGCTTCGACCGCCGGATCCGCGTCCGCCCCCGGCGGACACCCCGCCCCGGATACCGCCCATGGCCTGCTGCGCCGTGCGGGTCAGGTCCGGGGTGGATTGCTTGATGCCCCGGCCGATGGTGGAGCCGATGGCCCGGCCGGATTTGGTGAGATCGGACAGCGGTCCTTTTTTGGCGTCCGAGAACGGCAGGAACTCCCGGACCTTTTTGAACGCCGCCCCGATCATCTTTTTGGGCTCGCCGATCATAGACTTGATTCCGCCCACCAGCGTGCCCACGATCTTTTTCCCGGACTCGAACAGGTTGAAATTGGACAGCCAGTTCTTGACCGGGTTGAATGCCTGCATGATGAGGCCGAGCGGGGAAAACTTGAACGCCGTCTCCATGATCTTGGCCACGGTGGGGAATTTTTCCCGGACCCAGCCCCAGAAGTTGCCGAAAAATTCCTTGACCTTGGTCCAGTTTTTCACCATCCACACGGCACCGGCTGCAAGAGCTGCGGTACCGGTGATCAAAAGACCGATCGGGTTGGCATTCATGGCCGCATTCAACACCCACTGGGCGGCGGCCCATGCTTTTGTGCCTATGGCCACCGCTTTCTGTTTCACTGCCAGGCCTATGGCCACCGCCTTTTGTCGGGCCAACGCTATGTTGGTTTTCAGGACGGACGGCCGGAAAAAATCAAACGTGGCTTTTACAATTTGAGCCCCGTCAGACACCAGGGTCATTCCGTACCGGGCGCCCATGGATGCGACTTTGAGCGTGACCAGTCCGGCTGCGGCCCCGATCACCACCTTGGTGGTTGTCGGAAATGTTTCCGCCAGGTCCGCAACCGACCCGGCGGTTTTGCCGACCACTCCCATGACAATATTCAGCGGAGGCAGCAGGACCGACCCCAGGGTAATGCCCAGCTTGGAAACCCGGTTCTGGAAGATCTGCATCTGGTGTTCCGTGGTGCTTGCCCGCTCTGCATACTCCTTCTGCATGGATCCTGCATATTTGGCCCGGTCCGAGACACTCTCGAACGCCTTGTCCAGGTTCTCCATATTGGAGAGCAGCGGGGCAATGACGCCCTGGGATTCCTCCCCGAAAAGCTCCTGGAGCATTCCCGGCCGGGCCGCCTCGGGCAATTCTTTCAACGCCTTGAATACGGACTTGATCGCTCCCTGGGCATCGTTCTGCATCCGGTCTGCCATGCCGCCGGCGGAAAACCCCAGGGCCTGCAGGGAGTCCTTGATCCGTTTCGGGGCCTGCTCTCCTGCTGTCAGGGTGTTGATCAGCTTTTTCATTGCAGTGGCGCTGCGCTCCGGTCCCTGGTTGGAGGTCAACAGGGTGGCCCCCAGGGCGGCGATTTCCTGTTTCATCAGTCCGGCAGCCTGTGCAGACGCGCCCTGGCGGTTGATGACCCTGGACAGGTCTCCTGCCTCTGCATTCATGTTGTTGGACAGGTGATTGACCGCGTCTGCCAGCTCTTCGGTTTCCTCCTGGGAGAGCCGCATGGATGCCCGCCACCCGGCCATGGTTTTGCCGGCCTCTCTGCCGGACATGTCAAAGGCCGTGCCCATCTTGACCGCGGTTTCCGCAAATGTCGTGAGCTGGTCCCTTGCAATACCGGCCTGGCCCGCCGCCGCCACGATATCCCCGATACCGGACGCGGCCATGGGCATACGGGTGGAAAGGTTGAGCACATCCTTGCCCATGGCCTTGAACTGGGCCGGGCTCTCAAAGTCCATTACTTTTTTCACGTCCGCCATTTTGGACTCGAAGTCCATGGCCTGCTTGATGGGGAACGCCACGGCCGCGCCTGCTGCAGTCGCCCCCATAAACTGGCCCTGGATTCCCTGACGGGTCTCCTGGTTGGCCTGGCGTTTCTGGAGCCGCGCCTGTCTTCGCTCCGCCTGTTTCATGGCCGCGCCGAGCTGGTCGTACTGATCCGCGGCCCTGCCGATCTCGATGCCGTGTTTTTTGGCTTCCCTGGACGCCTCCACGAACTTCCGGCGGGTCTCGGATATCCTGCGGTTCAGATTGGCATTGCTGTGGCCGGCCACCTCCTGGCGGCGGCGGAGCTCTTCCAGCTCCTGCTTGTACTTGCGCACGTTGTCCGCTGCCAGGCGCTGCTTGGACATTCTCCGCATGGACGCGCCCAGCTCCTGCATCTGGTCCTGTGCCGCGCTGAAGGTCCGGCGGAAACCGGTGCCCATTGCCGCGCCGATGTTGAATTCAACGGAGAATGTGCGTGCCATGCGTTATTCCTTTGCGTCTTTAATGATTTTTTGAACATCCCGGGCGTGGGCCATCAACTCCGGGATGTCGAGTTCCAGCCAGTAGTCCATGGGGGTGTAGGTCGCCATGGCCAGATCCAGACAGGTGCGCCTCAGCTCCGGCCATGTCAGGACAAAAAATCCCCGTACGCTTCCTGCAGTTTTCCGTAGTCTTTCATGTCCAGCTCTTCCAGGTCCTCCGGGTTGATCCCGGTGAGCGCCCCGAAAAGGGCGAGCTCCTGCCCGCCCGGATCTGCCGCCGCTTTTTCCGCGTTCCGCTGGTCCTTCACCTTGGGCCGCCGCAGGGTCAGGGACTCCACGGTTTTCCCGTCAATGGTCAAGGGATGATCCAGCTTGATTTCAGTCGTCATATATCAGCCTCCGTTGTTATAAGTGTTAAGTGGTTAAGTGTTAAGTGGTTAAGAAAAAGACTTGAAACTTAACACTTAAAACTTAACACTTTTACAGTCCCAGGTTTTCCCGCACGCTCTGCAGGTAGTCCTCGCCCTCGATCTTGCAGATAAAGTTGTACTTGTCGATTTCGATTTTTTCCGTTCCGTCCACAAGCACCTTGATGTAGTTGACCTCGAATTCGCTGACCGCTTCCTGGGCCGCGCCCACGTCGAGCTTTCCAAGCTGGGTGTTTTTCGGCACGGCCTTGACCACGACTTTGAGCGCCTTGGTTAGATACTTGCCGTCGGATGCGTCGTATACCTGGACGGACCCGCGCAAATCCAGTTGGTGCGCCTGCGGTTTCGCCAAAATCGTGGTGTTGCCGGTGATTACACGCCAGTTCATAGTTAGACTCATTGAGCCGTAGTGCCCGAGTACCGGCGAGTCCACCTCCCCGGCCACGCCCGCGCCTTTGACAGTATCGGTCATGGCTTCCAGGTTGGGCAGCTCCACATCGGAATTGCCCAGAAGGTCGGTGCCGTCCAGGTACACCCTGAAGTTGATCAGTTTCTCAGGTACCGGATTTGACATTGTAGTTCTCCTTTTATAAGTTTTAAGTGGTTAAGTGGTTAAGTGTTAAGAAAAAGACTTGGAACCTAACACTTAAAACTTAACACTTTTTTTATCCGAACAAAGTGCTCATGTATTCAGGGTCGTATTCCATGATAAAGTCGATTTCCCTTGCCGGGCTCGGCGGGGTGACATACACATGGAACTTGATGATTCCGTCCATCAGATCCGTGACCACGTTCTCACTCTCGTTGAACTCCACTCGGCCGCCCAGGATGAACCCGCGCGCGGCGAGGCCGTTCAGCCAGATATTGGCCGAATCCACAATGGTTTCGATGAGCCTGCGGTTCACGGGATAATCCACCTTCTGCCAGAACGTGAGCGTCAGCGTGTTCCCGATCCAGTTGAACATTCTGCGGATCGGCACAAACGCGTCCTTGGGATCGGTAACCGCCGGATACGTCCCGGTCCGGCTGCCCCAGCATTTCCACCCGCCGATGAAGTTCAGCGCCGTGACAATGCCGTTTCCGTTCAGGTACTGGCCTTCCCCAGGGCCGAGCCACACCTCTGAGCCGTTGGCCACGGCCGAGTCCATCTGGAAATTGTGGTTGCTCGGGCTTGCATACGGGATGTCTTCGTTGTCCCCGTCGGTCTGGGCGATCAGCCCGGCAAGCTGGGAACTCATCCAGTAGGTTTTGTCGCCCAGCTTCACGCGCGGCCAGCACACGATCTGAAGCTCATCCGTGAGGTTGTTGGTGTTCTTGGTCTCGGGCGCGTCCGAGTATTTGGTGACCGTTGTGTGGTCCAGATCCGTCAGGGCCATGGCTTTGAAATGGGAGTTGATGTTCCCTGCCTTGGCTGTCATGGTGGCGGCCACCGTGGTGTCCTGGGACCAGTTCGGACATACGATCTGGCCGGGCACCATGCGGAACTTGGGAAAGACTTCGTTGACAAGCTCCAGCCCGTTTTTCTCCCCGGTTCCCGCGTCTATGCCGCCG
>JAIPGA010000098.1 GCA_021736445.1 Synergistales bacterium
GAGGAGGCCGCCAGGAAGGGCCTGGACCCCGAAGGCGACGACTACCGGGCGCTGCTCGACGAGAAGCGGAGGCCCTCCGCCGAGGAGAAGGAGCGGGTCATCGCCGCCGGAGGGCTGCATATCGTCGGCACCGAGCGGCACGAGTCCCGCCGTATCGACAACCAGCTCCGCGGGCGGAGCGGCCGCCAGGGCGACCCCGGCTCCAGCCGGTTCTATCTGGCGCTGGAGGACGACCTGCTGCGGCTCTTCGGCTCCGAGCGGATCGACGGCATCATGAGCAAGCTCGGTCTGGAGGACGGCGAGGCCATCGAGCACTCCATGCTCTCCCGGGCCATCGAGAACGCCCAGAAGAAGGTGGAGCAGATGCACTTCGATATCCGGCGGCAGCTGCTCATGTACGACAACGTCCTCAGCCAGCAGCGCGAGGCCATCTACACCGAACGGCGCCGGGTGCTCCTGGAAGAGGGGGTCACCGACCGGGCCTGGGAGGTGGTGGAGGACGCCGTCAACGGCATCCTGGAGGACGCCTATCCCGAGGAGGGCGAGGCGGAACCGCACTCCGCCCAGGTGCGGCTGAAATCCATCTTCTGGCCGGGGCTGGAGAAGCACCTGGACGGCGTGGACAGCGCCAAGCTTCTCCCGCCCGCCAGGGAAGCCATCTTCGACGAACTGCGCCGGCGCTTCGACGGCCGGATCGCGGAGATGGGGGAGGTCATGGCCGAGGAGGTGGCCCGGGCGGTGATCCTGCACGTGATGGATGCCCGCTGGAAGGAGCACCTGCTTGCCATGGACGAGCTGCGCCGCGGTATCGGCCTGCGGGCCATCGGCCAGAAGGATCCGCTGCTGGAGTATCAGTTCGAATCCTACAACCTCTTCCAGGAGATGCTCACCAAGGTCCGTGAAGGGGTTTCGGAGATGCTCTTTCGTGTCAACGTGGTCTCCGAGAGCGAGGAGGAGCACCCCGGCCCCCAGCTCAACGAGGGGCGGGAGATGGCCCTCCCCGGGAAACAGGAGAAGCAGGGCGCCAAACAGGAGCAGTCCAGACCGCAGCAGCAGGTCCGCAAGGGGCCCAAGGTGGGGCGGAACGACCCCTGCCCCTGCGGAAGCGGAAAGAAGTACAAGCACTGCTGCGGCAAAGTCAAGTAAAAGGTGAGTGATCCCCGTGAGGAAATGCGTAGCCCGACTTGTCGTGAGCGCTGCTCTCATCGCCTTCTGCCTTCCCGGTGCGGCTATCGCCTGGGACGGCGGCCTGCTGGTGCCCCGGATCGCCCGGGAGGCGCCTGACCTTTCGGACTACCCGGGTGCCGATGGGCTGGTCTGGCTGCATGAGGAGCGGTACGAGCTCAATCCCGACGGGAGCATGGCCCAGCACTCCAAGTGGCTCATCCTGCTGGACCGCAATGCGCCTGAAGAGCTGACGGACTGGACGATCCCCGTGCCCCCGGGGGGGAGCGCTTCCGTGGAGGAGTCGGCGCTCTACACCCTCCCCATGGGCACCATGGCGGTCCCGCTGGTACCCGAGGAACGGCCCGTCGAGGGCGCCCGGAGCATCCGCGTCCGCGTCCCGCCCCTGGAGGGGACGCGGGTCCTCGCTCTGGGCTACAGCCGGACCTTCCCGGGGCGCTGCAATCTGGAGGACGCCTTCTGGATCAGAGGCGCGGTGCCCCAGTGGGAGCAGCGGGTTGTCGTGGATGTCCCGCGGAACACGCCGATCTACTGGGACGGCAACCGGGAGGTGCTCCCCCCTTCCAGAGAGGAGCGCGGCGCCGTGGACCGCTACACCTGGAAGGTGGTGAACGCCCCGCCGCTGCGGCGGGACAGCCTCCTCCGCAGCGAGCTCCCGGTGCTCGCCTTCAGCCTGCGTTCGGACCTGGCGACGCTGATAGGGAGTCTGGACGGCCTCTCCGACGGGGTGGAACGCCCCGCCGACGTGGCGGCCGACTACGGGCGCGGCAGGGGCGACGCCCGGGACCGGGGGAAGCGTCTGATCAAGGCATTGAGCCGGGAGGAGCATCTCCTCCCGGGGTTCCCGGGCACCTTTGTGCGCCCCCGCATCCCCTCCGGGGGGCCCTGGACGGAATGGGAGCGGTCCTTTGTGATCGGCGAGGCCCTGAAGGAGCTCGGCTGGGAGGTGGGCTACCGGTGGCTCCCCCTCCTCCCCCGCGAGGATTCCTCGCCGGCGGCCAGGCGGGCCTGGGCGCCCCCGATCCTCTTCTGCAAACCGCCCCGGGGAGGCGCCTTCCATGTGGTCCCCGGCCAGCGCGTGGAGGTGGGAGAGAGGCCTTCCAGGCTCTACGGCGAGACCCTCTACTACCGTGACGGCGCCTCCTATGGGACGACGACGATCCCCCGCGGGGAGGTGGAGGACCACCGGCTCACCCTGGAGTGGGAGCTGGATCTCGCCGTCGACGGGAGCGCCAGGGGCACCCTGGACGTCTTCGTCCGCAACGGATGGGTGGATGTCGTCGGGAGAGGCCGGAACGGCGAATCGGCGGTGGTTCCCCTGGAGGGGATGGAGCGGGTGGCCCTCGGCCCTCCGGAGGTGCAGGGGCTTTCCTACGGGTACAGGCTGACGCTGCCGGTGGAGCTCTCCCTGGCGATCCCGGGCCGGAAGGGGCTGCTGGTGACGCTTCCGTCCATGACGGTTCCCCAGCTGGCGGAGGCCCGGAACAGCGCCACCCCGGTGGCGCTGCGGTTCCCCTTTGTGCTCGAACAGAAGGTGACGCTGACCCTTCCCGACGGCTATTCGGTGATGACCTTCCCCGCGGCGACGGAGCAGGGCGGCGCCATCGCTCTGAGGGAGCGTTTCGGCTACCGGGGCAAACGGGAGTCGGTCTACGGGGAGTCCCGCCTTATTGTGAAGACCTCCACGGTAGGCACCTCCGAGGAGCGTTCCTGGAGGCAGCGTACCGGACGCTGGCTCCAGTGGGGGAACCATACGATACCTGTAGAGAACTAGCCGGCGCGTACGCCGGCGGCATTTGTGCCGAAATGATCCGGAGGTGATCGAGTGGAAGATGTGCAGGCGCTCCTCTCGGAAGGGGTGCGGAAGGCGCTGCAGAAGCTCGCCGCGGAGCGTGGGGTTGCGGAGGAAGCGCTCCCCCAGGTGGAGCTGGAGCGGCCGAAACGCGAAGGACAGGGCGACTGGGCCACCAACGCCGCGATGAAATCGTCCAAGGCCTTCGGCGCCAGGCCGCGGGACCTGGCGGAGGAGCTGGCGGCGCGGATCCCCGTGGGTGACGAGGGGTATGTGGAGAAGGTCGAGGTGGCCGGCCCGGGCTTTATCAATTTCTTTCTGAACCGGCGCTGGATGGGTTCCGTTCTCGATCGGGTGCTCCGGGAGGGCGACAGCTACGGCAAGAGCGACATCGGCCGGGGACGGAAGGTGCAGGTGGAGTTTGTCAGCGCCAACCCCACGGGGCCGCTGCACATCGGCCACGGGCGGGGCGCCGCCGTGGGCGACGTGACGGCCGCCATCCTGGAGCACACCGGCTGGCAGGTGGAGCGGGAGTATCTGATCAACGACGCCGGTCTCCAGATGGATATCCTCGGCCGCTCCACCCAGGCCCGGTACTTCGAGCTGCTGGGGAAACCGGAGCAGGCCCCCTTCCCCGAGGACGGCTACAAGGGCGACTACATCTACGATATCGCCCGGGAGATCATCGACGCCGAGGGGGAGCGTTTCCTCGCCGAGCCCCTCGAGGAGAGCATGCCCTGGTTCCGGCAGTACGCCGAGGATGTGATCCTGGCGGGGATCCGGGACGACCTGCGGGCCTTCGGGGTGACCTTCGATGTCTGGTTCTCCGAGAAGAGCCTCTACCGGAACGGCCGCGACGCCGCCCGGGAGACGGTGGACCTTCTCAAGGAGAAGGACTACGCCTACGCCGCCGACGGGGCCGAGTGGTTCGGTGCCACCCGCTTCGGCGACGAGAAGGACCGGGTGCTCATCAGGAGCAACGGCGCGCCCACCTACTTCGTCTCCGATATGGCCTACCACAAGGACAAGTACGACCGGGGCTTCGATATGGTCATCAACGTCTGGGGCGCCGACCACCACGGCTACGTTCCCCGGATGAAGGCCGGCGTGGAGGCGCTCGGCCGGTCGCCGGAGGATCTCCAGATCCTTTTGATCCAGTTCGTCAGCCTTCTGCGGGGCGGGGAGCAGGTGCCCATGTCCACCAGGGCCGGGCAGTTCGTCACCCTGCGGGATGTGGTCGAGGAGGTCGGCAGGGACGCCACGCGGTACTTCTTCCTCATGCGCCGGAGCAACAGCCATCTCGATTTCGACCTCGACCTGGCCAAGAGCACCTCGTCGGACAATCCCGTCTACTACGTGCAGTACGCCCACGCCCGTATCCAGAGCGTCTTCGCCGCGGCCGAAGCGGCGGGGAGGGAGATCCCGGAGGCGGGCAGACTCGATGTGGCCGTGCTCGATTCCAGGGAGGAGCAGAATCTGGTCCGGCGGCTGGACGTCTTCGGCGAGGAGCTGGAGAAGGCCGCCCGCGACCTGGAGCCCCACCGGCTGGTCTACTATCTCCACCAGCTGGCCTGCGACTTCCATGCCTTCTACAACGCCCATCGGGTTCTGGGTGAGGAGCGGAGCGTCGAAGCGAGCCGGCTGCTTCTCCTCCAGGCGGTCCGGGTGGTTCTGCGGAACGCCCTGAATCTGCTGGGGGTCACGGCGCCGGATTCGATGTAGCATGGGCATGCCGCGGCTCCGGTGGATCCTGATCGCCACGGTCGGCGCTGTCGCCGCCGCCATGTTCGCCACCGCCTGCAGCTATGAAGCGGAACGCATCGCCCGGCTGGGCCGCATTGTGGAGCAGAAGCGCGACGAGATCGTGCGGCTTGACCGCGAGGTGCAGCGTCTGCAGCGCAAGATACGGTACTACCGAACCCGGGAGGGCGTGGCCAGGCTCGCCAGGGAGCAGTTCAACATGGTCTTCCCCGACGAGCGCATCTTCCGGATCCTTTCGGAGGATCCGGAGGGCGCTCATGTGTTGCCTGCCGCCGAGCCCTAGGGTATAATCCAGGTTCGTGTGTCCCTGTCTTCCGCAGATTGCGGGAGGCCGACAGTCCAAAGGGAGGAGGTGATGGAGGATGCGGCCCTACGAAATGATGGTGCTGCTCCATCCTGATGTTGAAGACCACAAGGAACTTGTGGACGAGATCGGAACGGTTATCAAGAATCTGGATGGAGAGACGGCCGATGTCAATGTCTGGGGAAAACGGCAGCTTGCCTATCCCATCGAGGAGATGACCGAGGGATTCTATGCCGTGTACACCTTTGGCATGGAGTCCGCCACGGTGGACGAGCTGGACAGGCAGATCGGCCTGAAAGGAAATGTCGTCCGCCACATGATTGTCCGCAGAGATGAAGCCTAGTCTGCAGAAACGGGGTGTGTTCAGTGGCCCGCGGTTTTAACAAGGCGATTCTGGTGGGGAACCTCGCCAGGGATCCGGAGATGCGCTATACGGCGTCCAAAACACCGGTGGCCCGGCTTGTCGTCGCCGTCAACCGAACCTGGAAGGGGCGCGACGGGGAGCTGCAGGAAGAGGTCAGCTTTATCCCCGTTACCGTCTTCGGGAGCCAGGCCGAGAATTGCGAACGCTACCTGAGCAAGGGACGGCCCGTGCTCGTGGAGGGGCGCATCCGCGTCTCCAGCTACGAGAAGGAAGGGCAGAAACGGACCTTTACCGAGGTGGTGGCCCAGACAATCCAGTTCCTCGGCGGAGGAGGACGGCGCGAGGACAGCGACAGCGCCTACTCCGGCGAAGGGGCTTCGGGCCGGCGGAACGGCGGCAGCCTCCGCGAGGAAGAGGGCTTCGGAAACGATTTCCCCATGGACTTCTCGGAGATGGGCGACAGCGACAACAGCAGCGATGATTCCGGCGGCAAGAAGGACGACGAGGTGGATATCCCCTTCTGACCGGCCGCTCCGCCGTCGGTATCGGAGACAGCAGCAGAGGCGCATGGCGACGCGATCGCTGCGCCGTAAGTGTGGTATGGAAAGGAGGCGACAGGGATGGCATTCAAGCGACGGGGCAAGCGACGCCCCAAGGTATGCTTTTTCTGTGTCGACAAGATCGATAAGGTCGATTACAAGGATTCCGAAAAGCTGAAAAAATACATCTCCGACAGAGGAAAGATCCTCCCGCGCCGCGTCTCGGGGAACTGCGCCAAACACCAGCGTCAGCTGACGAGAGCGATCAAGCGGGCGCGCACCATGGCCCTTCTTCCCTTTACTGTCGATTAGGTACACCCAGCAGACGACGGGGGAGAGGCTCTGCTTCTCCCCTTTTCGCGTACCGGAGGTGCCCTATGGATCAAACCAGGGGTCTTGTGGAGTCCGCTCTCCTGGTCGCATTGGCCTCGATGCTCTTTCTGGCCAGTCATGTGCTGCCTGTAGTGGGGGCGGTGGTGGCGCTGGTCTGTCCCGCACCGCTGGTGGTGCTGGGACTGCGCCACAGTTTGAAACGCTCCATCCTGGGGATGGGCGTGGCGACCCTCCTGGTCACCGCCTTTGTGGGCCCCGTGGGAGGGCTCTTTTTCCTCTTCGGATTCGGGGTGCTCGGGGTGGGGATCGGCTACCTGGCCCGCCTCTTCGACCAGGCTGTGGAGATCATGCTCTACGGTATCCTCGTTTCGCTGGGCAGCAAACTGGTGCTCATGCTTCTGGTGACCTGGGTGACGGGGATCAATCCCTTCTCCGTGGACCCCGCAGAGATAGAGGGTGTCATGGGGAGGGTCAGCGGCGCCTTCGGGCAGTGGGGCCTCTCCGGCGACGCCACAGGCGCCTTTTCGGAGCAGATGAAAGAGGCGCTGCGTATCCTGCCGATGGTGTTCCCGGCGCTGCTGATCATCGCTTCGGCGGTGGACTGCTATCTCAGCTACGTGGTGAGCCGGGCGGTGCTCTCCCGCCTCGGCCGGAGGACGCTGCCCAGGCTCCCGGCCTTTGAGGCGTGGCGCTTCCCCCGGAGTCTCTTTATTGCCCTGGTGGTCGCCCTGGTGCTGCAGTTTGTCGGCATGTCCCAGGACAGTGCGGGTCTGGCCATGAAGATGGGGCTGAACCTGCGGATGGTGGTGAGTCTTCTCTTTTTCATCCAGGGCAGCTCCCTCGCCCTGGCCTTTCTGCGTCACAAGGGGGTTGGACGATTCAGGTGGGTCCTGCTGGGGCTCTTTCTCTTTGTTCCGTTCCTCTCGCAGCTGGTGATGCTCGTTGGAATCGTCGATATGTGGTTCGATTTCCGCTCCCGTTTTGGAGGTGCACAAGAGTGAAGATAATCTTGAAAGATGATGTCAACAACGTGGGAAAGGCCGGCGACCTCGCCGAGGTTGCCGACGGATACGCCAGAAACTTCCTGATTCCCCGGGGTCTCGCCGAACAGGCCACCCAGGGCAGGTTGAAAAGCTGGAAACAGGAACAGAAGGTGCGTGAACGCCGGGAACAGAAAGCCCGGGAGGCCGCCGAGGCCCAGCAGAAGAAGCTGCAGGGCAGGCAGGTCCGCGTGAAGGTGAACACCGGCGAGGCCGGGAAGCTCTTCGGCAGTGTCACGGCGAGCGATCTGGCCGAGGCCATCGAGAAGCAGATCAAACAGAAGGTAGACCGCAGGGAGATCCAGCTGTCGGAACCCATCAAGGAGCTGGGTGTCTTCCCCTTTGCCGTCCGGTTGTATCCCGGCGTTGAAGCGGAGCTGACAGCCAGCGTCGAAAGCGAGTAGCGATGTCCGGCGGTTCGCTGTTTGACCGGGTGCCCCCCCACAGCCTCGAAGCGGAACGGGCGGTGCTGGGCTCCTGTCTTCTGGAGCGGGAGGCCCTGCTCGAGGCGACGGAGACGCTCACCCCCGATGACTTCTACGACCAGACCCATCGCCGCTGTTTCGATGTCATCCACGATATGGCCAGGAAGGACCGGCCTGTGGATCCCCTCACCTTCTGGGAGGAGATCCAGAATCGGCAGCTCGAGGAGACCGTGGGGGGACAGACCTTCATCGCCGCCTTCGTCGACAGCGTTCCCACCACGGCCAATGCGGCCTACCACGCCCGCATCGTCCGTGACAAGGCCACACGCAGAAGGCTGATCCAGGCGGCGTCGGATATCGCCCGGCTGGGGTACCAGGAGGGGCGGGATGTGGCGGAGGTGCTCGATGAGGCGGAGCGCCATATCTTCGAGATCTCCCAGAGCGGAAGCGGCAAGGCCTTCCGGCATGTCGGCGACATCCTGCCGCCCACCTTTCAGGCTATCGAGGAGAACTACCAGCGCGGCGAGCCTGTCACCGGTACCTCCACGGGCTTCACCGACTTCGACCGCATCACCGGCGGCATGC
>JAIPGA010000099.1 GCA_021736445.1 Synergistales bacterium
GAGAAGGACCACCTCGTCGCCCACACCGACCCCGGCGAGGTCGGTGACATCCACCATCATCTGATCCATACAGACCTTCCCCAGAATGGGCACGGAGCTTCCGCCGATCAGCACCTTGCCGACATTGGAGAGCAGCCGGGGATAGCCGTCGGCATATCCCACGGGGAGGGTGGCCAGCTGTGTGGGACGCTCGGCGACATAGCTCGCCCCGTAGCCCACCGGCGAACCGGCGGGGATCTCCTTGAGATAGACCACCCGGGTCTTCCAGGAGAAGACCGGCGACAGGGGCACATCCTGCCAGACCTCCCTGGAGGGAAGGATCCCGTAGAGCAGCAGACCGGGGCGCACCATGTCCCAGAAGGTGTCGGGCAGATCCAGGATGGCGGCGCTGTTGGCGATGTGGCACAGCGGCGACAGGCCCTCTTTCCGCAGGGCGGCCACGGTGGTATGGAAACGCTCGTGCTGCTCCCAGGATGGCGTCTTGTCGGCCTCGTCGGCCCGGGCGAAGTGGCTGAACACCCCTTCCAGCTCGAGCCACTCCAGCCCCTCAAACATGCCGGCGAAGCGGGGCGCCGCTTCGGGGGGGACGCCGATCCGGTGCATCCCCGTATCCACCTTCAGATGGGCGCGGCCCTTCCGGCCCCGGCCGCGGAAGGCCCCCTCCAGCGCCCGGGCGCTCTCCTCCTTGCAGACCGAGGCGATGAGATCGTGCTCGGCGTAGAGGTCGATCTGGGAGGGCAAGGCCTCGCCGAGGACATGGATGGGGACGGTGATCCCCGCCTCGCGGAGCTCCGCACCCTCCTCGGGGATGGCCACGGCGAGCCGCTCCACACCGAGGCGTTCCAGCAACCGGGCCACCGGCACGCTCCCCGCGCCGTAGGCGTCGGCCTTGACCACCCCCATCACCGCCGTCTGAGGCGGGACAAGGCGCCGCACCGTCTCGTAGTTCCGGGCGATGGCCCTGAGATCGATCTCGCACCAGGTGGGCCGTGTGGTCAGGGATTCCATGGCGTCAGGACCACCCTCTGAGACGGATGGCGGCGGCCACCCGCTCCAGGGCGTAGGCCCAGGCGGCGGTCCGGAAGGTAGTGGACCGTTCTTTTGCGGTCTCGGCGGTCCGCCGGTAGGCGCCGACGATCCGCTCTTTCAGTTTGGCGAAGACCCGCTCTTCGTCCCAGTAGTCGCCGCTCAAACCCTGGATCCGCTCGAAATCGCAGACGATGACGCCGCCGCAGTTGGCCAGGATGTCGGGGATCAGGGTCACGCCCTGCTGGGCCAGCAGCGTATCGGCCTCGGGGGTCACCGGGCCGTTGGCCGCCTCCACGATGATCGAGGTGTCCAGCTTTCCGGCGTTGCCGCTGTGGATCACATCCTGGACGGCGGCGGGGATCAGCACATCGCAGGACTGTTCCAGCAGCTGATCCCTGTCGAGGGCCTCGCCGCCGGGGAAGCCGGCCACACTGCCGCGGTCCGCCACATAGGCCGACAGCGCCTCGGCATCCAGGCCCCTTTCCGAGCGCACGGCGCCGGCCACATCGCCGACGGCAACAATCCGGAATCCTTCCTTCTGCAGGTACTCGCCGGCGATGCCGCCCACCTGGCCGTAGCCCTGGATCACCACCGAGGGGCTGCCCGGCAGGAGTCCTCTGTCGCGGGCCGCCTCGATGGTACAGAGGGCCACCCCCTGGCCGGTGGCCTCGAAACCGCCCAGCGAGCCGCCCACCTCCCAGGGCTTGTCGTTGATGGCCGCAGGGCTGTGGAAGCCCGCCACCTGTTCGTACTCGTCGAGCATCCAGGCCATGGCCTGCTTGCCGGTGCCGATATCGGCGCCGGGCACGTCGGACCAGGCCCCCCGGGGGCGCAGCCGCCGCACAAAGCCGCGGATGAGCCGTTCGTACTCCCCTTCCGAGAGCTCCCGCGGGTCGGCCTTGATCCCGCCCTTGGCCCCGCCGGCGGGGATCCCTGCCACGGCGTGCTTGACAGTCATGAAAAGCGACAGCGCCTTGACCTCCTCCCGGGTGAGATCGGGCATCACCCGGGTGCCGTCCTTGGTCACGCCCAGGGCGTCGCAGTGGTGCGACCGGTAGGCGGTGAACAGCCGCTTCGATCCGTCGTCCATACGCACAGGGATGACAAACTCCGTAAAGCGCTGCGGCATCCCCAGCCGCTCGCGGATCTCCGGTTCCAGACCGATCTCGTCGGAGGCCCTGTCCAGATAGAATAATGCGCTCTCCCATACATTCGGCATTGCGGTTCCTCCTTCCACTACTCCACCTCGGGCAGGTAGAGATCCTTCGGCCCCTTGCCGGAGCATTTCAGCCGGGGTGCCCGACGCTCCATGACCTCCTGGAGGATCTGGGCGATCTTCACCTTCTGCCGGATGAACTCGGCGTGCCAGCTCTCGGTGACCCAAGGCTTGTAGATATCCGCCTCGGCGGTGCCCGGCTCGATCTTGAAGTAGACCGGCGCACCGACCCGGACGATCTCCGGGGCGTCGTAGGCCCGGTACATCCCGCCGAAGGCATCGACGATGATCATGTAGACATCCAGCGGGATGTCTACGGCGCTGCGGATACTGGAGAGGATCGGCAGCGAGACGTCCGACAGGGGATTCAGGCTGTCCGCCCCGAACCGCTCCACCACCCTGGCGCCGGCGGGACTGCAGTAGCCGCCGAAGACGGACCATTTGAATGTGGTGTCTCTGGGGATAAAGCCCTCGGCACGCATCCTGGAGACGATCTCCAGCGCGCCTTCGTCGTAGACGAGGAAACCCCGGATCCCGGCCTCCAGGTTGCGCATCATGTCCTCGATCCAGTAGGCCATGTTGTCGGAGCCCCTGTGCCGGAATCCCTGCATGGCCCCCTCGCCGGTGGAGATCTCCTTGGACTCCACATCGAAGGCCTTGCGGTGCCCCATGGTCATCACCAGCTCGATCTGCTCCTCCCGGGCGATCCGGGCCATCTCCCTGATCTCCTCGAAATCGCAGTAGCTCGACCCGCCGACGGTGCAGATGGCCCTGTGGACGGTGACGCCCCGGTTGGCCGCCTCGTCGACCATGGCCTTCATGGTGCTCAGCCGCTCCACCCCGGCGATCTCGATCCTGTAGTGGGCCCCGTCGGGGAAGCCCTTTTCGGAATCGGGCAGCCCCCAGCCGTCGCGGCCCGGGATCCCCATCCCGTCCATGAATTCCCTGATCTCGTCAAGATGCTTTGCTTCGAACATCCTCTGTCATCCCCTTTCCGGCGGCTCCAGCATCTTCGCCGCTATATCGATATGGTTGTAGAGGCAGCGCTTCGCTCCTCCCCTGTCCCCCGCTTTCAGGCGGTCCAGAATACCGTAGTGCACCCGGGCGGACTCCTCCAGATGGTCCTCGAACATCAGATCCTGCAGCATGGCCAGACGGATCTGGTTGGCCAGATTGGTGAGAATGGAAAGCGACTAATTTCGGTCCGAGAGCTCCCAGAGATAGCTGTGGAAGGCCATGTCCTTCTGGGAGAAGGCGATCATCAGGTCATGCTCACGGCCGTCGGAACGGACCACCTCCACGAGATCCCCGATGAGCGTCTCCGCCCGCTCCAGCTCGGAAGCACCGAGACGGCCGCCCTCGATGAGCTCGTCGTAGACCCGGCACTCCAGCATATACCGGATATCCACCAGTTCGGCCATGTCGTCCCGGTCGAAGTGGGGGACGAAGATCCCCTTGCGGGGGATGGAGACAAGCAGCCCCTCCTTGACCAGCTCCCGCAGCGCCTCCCGTACCGGCGCACGGCTGATGTGGAGCTCCGCGGCGATCTCCGATTCCATAACGTGCTGGCCGTGCCGGTACCGGCGCTCCACCAGCAGCCGCCGGCGGATCTCCGCGGCCACACGCTGCCCCAGGCTCTTGTGTCCCAACTGTCGTTCCAGCCCCGCCGTCACCAACCCCACCCCTCCTGTGTCGTTTGTCGACAATATATGATAAAGACACGTTCCCGTCAACGTCCGGCGTGACGCCGCTCCCCGCTGCCTCTATAATAGTTGGAGCAGGTCACGTAGGAGACTGCTGATCCTGAAAGGATGGTGAACGAGATGGCGCACATTACCGTCTTCGGGGCCGGGAGCTGGGGAACCGCCATGGCCAATGTGGCCGCCGGGGCCGGCCACGATGTCTGCCTCTGGAGCCGGAGATCCCGGATCTCCCGGGCCATTGCGGCGACGGGGCGCAACCCGGACTATCTCAGGGAGATCGACCTCGCTCCCTCGATATACGCAACCTCCAGCATCGCCGAAGCGGCGGTCTTCGCCGACCGCTGGATCCTCGCCGTGCCGAGCCAGGCCCTGCGGGGGCTGGCCGAGAAGCTCAATCAGCTGGCGTCCACCAGGATCCGGATCTGCAACCTCGCCAAGGGGCTGGAGATCACCACGGGCAAGCCGCTCTCCCAGGTCTGCCACGAGAGTCTGCCGCGGGGGGTCTACAGTACGCTCTCCGGGCCGAGCCACGCCGAGGAGGTCGCCCTGGGCCGGCCCACGGCGGTGGTGGTGGCATCCTGTCTCTCCGAGGAGGCCTTCGAGTGGCAGGTGATCCTGTCGGGGCAGAACTTCCGGGTCTACACCAGCGACGATGTAACGGGCGTGGAGATCGGCGGAGCGGTGAAAAACGTCATCGCCATCGCCGCCGGTATGGCCGGCGGCATGGAGATGGGCGACAACACCCTGGCGGCGCTGGTCAGCCGGGGGCTTGCCGAGATCATGCGCCTCGGCGCCCACCTCGGGGCCCACCCCATCACCTTCGCCGGGCTCGCCGGCGTGGGGGATCTGATGGCAACCTGCTACAGCGAACTGTCGCGGAACTACCGCCTGGGGCGGGCCATCGCAGGGGGCGACAGCCCCGAGGAGGCCATGGAGCACCTGGGGCAGGTGGCCGAGGGCTACTACACCGTCCGGGCGCTGAAGGAGCACGCCGAACGCTACGGCGTGGACATGCCCATCTCCATGGCGGTCTACCGGGTGCTCTACGAGCAGATGGAGCCCTCGGCGATGCTGGAGGAGCTGCTGCTCCGGGAGCCCAAGCCGGAGGTCTCGCCTGAGATCAAGTGGGCCTTCGGCGGGAAGCCCTGCGGCGACGGATAAGGCTACCGAAACCGCCGGGGCGGGGCTCCGCGAAAAAATCCGCCCCGGCGCACCGCACCATCCACCCCACGGAACAGGAGGAATCCGCCTGTGAAACGTTCATTTCTCGCGGTTTTGACGGCACTGCTCCTTCTCGCCCTGCCGGCATGGGCGACCGCGGCAGACTATGTGGTCCTCGCTCCGGAGTCCGCCGGCAGGACGGCCAACCGGGTCTGCTTCCGGCGTCTCGCCGCGGAGGCGGAGGGGATCGAAACGGCCGCCCTCTACAGCCACATCGGCGGCGCACTGCTCACCATGGCTCCCGAAAGAGCCGAAGCGCTCCGGGCAGACCGCCCCGACCTGACGGTCGTCCCCGCCGACATCCGCCTCGAGGCGGCGACACTGGGCGGGGGAACGCCGGTTCAGGGGAAGGCCATCCAGACGCCCTGGCACGTCCGCTGGGCCCAGGACGCCGGACTGACCGACGGGCTCTCCGCCGGAGACTGGGAGGGGGTTCTCGTCGCCGTCTTCGACACCGGCCTCGACAGCCACGCCGACCTGGAGGGCCGCATCCTCTGGGACCGCGCCTACAACGCCTTCACCCGCGAGAGCGGTGAAGCCGCCGTGGACGACGAAAAGGGGCACGGCACCTGGGTCGCCGGCGTGATTGCCGGAGCCGAAACGGGCCTGGTCCCCTCGGCGGACGTGATCCCCTTCAAGGTGGCCGACAGGAAGGGCGAGCTCTTCCTGGAGGAGCTGACCGACGGCTTCGACCGTCTGGTGGAGCTGAAAGAGCGGCATTTCGACGACCGACGTATCCTCCTCAACCTCAGCTTCGCCAGCGACACCACCAGCTACTACCAGACCGAATGGGCCGAATACTTCCACGGCATCTTCGACCGCTGCAGCGACAGGGGGATCCTCTTTTTCGCCGCGGCGGGGAACGACAACGTGCGCATCGACAACAGCGGCGCCTATGTCTACCCCCCCAGCCTCAGCGATCGCGTCTTTGTCAGCGTCGCCGCCACCGACTCGGCGGGGCTGCGGGCCTCCTTCTCCAACTACGGGCCGGCCTTCGTGGAGGTGGGCGCGCCGGGGGAATCCATCACCACCACGGACTTCAACGGCGGCGACTACACGACCGTGGACGGCACCTCCTTCGCCTGTCCCGTGGCCACGGCCGTGGCCGCAGCCGCCTGGGCGCGCTTCCCGGATCTGGAGGTCTGGCAGGTGCGGAATCTCCTGATCAACGCCGTGGAGGATCCCCGCTGGCTCGCGGAGAACCCCTCCGGCGGCGGCCCGCTCCCGATCATCGCCGGCGACGCCATGCGGCCCGCCCGCGTCACCGACAGCGCCTTCGCGGCGGAGGCCAGAGGCGACACCCCCCGGGCCATCGACATCGCGCCCGAGGACGGCGGGGGCGGCTGCTCTGTTTCCTCTATCCCGGCCGCCCAGCTGCTCCTGCTCCTTCCGCTTCTGCTCTCGGTCCGGCGGAGGCGATAGCCCACAATAGCGTCTCTCCGGCCGAGGCACCCCGGCCGGAGAGACGCATGTTTCCCGCACACACACTGTAGCTTTACTGCTCCAGCAAGCCCTGCCGCCGGAGCATCTCCACCACCTTCCGGCTGCCGCCCTGGAAGGCGTAGGCGGCGAGCCCTTCCGCCGGAACCGGCCGCACCCCTTCGGCCCGGCCTCCCCGTCTGCCCAGCCGCCAGACCTCCAGCCGCACCCGGTGATTGGTGAAGCTGTGCCGCACCGTCCCCAGCCCCTGTTCCGGTTCCACCTGGAGGCCGTGGCGCTCCCGGAAGCCGCGGCGCAGGGTTTCCTGCAGCGTTTCTTCGGCGGTCCGCTCGAACCACGGGAACTCCCAGAGACCGGCGAAGAGGCCGCCCGGCGGACACCGCCGGATCCACAGACCGCCCGGATCGACCAGCACCCCCAGCACCGCCTCGATCCGCAGGATTGCGGGCTTCGCCTTCCCTGCAGGCCGGAGCCGCTCCGTCCCCGCCGCTCTGGCCCAACAGCGGGACACAATGGGACAGGCAGCACACCGCGGTTCCCGGGGGCGGCAGATCAGCGCGCCGAGCTCCATCACCGCCTGGGAGAAGGCCCGGGGATCCAGGCCGCTTCCCATCTCCTCCAATGTCTCCACGACACGGCTCTGCAGTGTCCTCCCGCCCGCCGGCGCGGCGTCGTCGAGCAGCCGGGCCGTCACCCGCACCGCATTGGCGTCGCAGACCACATCGGGCTCCCGCCAGGCGATACTGCGGATGGCGGCCGCCGTGTAGGGCCCCACGCCTGGCAGCGCCAGCAGTTCTTTCCGGGAACGGGGGAATCGGCCGCCGTGGCGCTCCACCACGATCCCGGCCGCCCGGTGGAGGTTGCGGGCCCGGCTGTAGTAGCCCAGCCCCTCCCAGGCCTTGAGGATCTCCGCTTCCGTGGCGGCGGCGACGGTCTGCACGTCGGGGAAGCGCTCCACCCAGCGGTTGAAGTACTCCACCCCGCGGGACATCTGGGTCTGCTGGAGCATGATCTCCGAGAGCCAGACATGGTAGGGGTCGTAGCTCTCCCGCCAGGGAAGGCTCCGGCCCTCCTGTTCAAACCAGCGCACCAGCGCGGCGCCGGCGGACCGCAGGGCGGTCACGCCCCGTCCAGACCTTCCGGCCGCATCCGGCGGGGCGGACAGGGCGACCCGGCGATCAGCCTCCCCCGATGACGCCGCCGGAGCTGTCCCATCGCTCAGACATCCTCCTCTTCCTTCCGCAGCATCCCCACCGCCAGCGAGGCGGCACCCAGCAGCGCCGCATCGTCGCCCAGAGAGGCAGCGACAAGGGGAACCCGCCCTTTCAGCGGAGAGGCCAGACAGGGCTCCACCCGACGCTGCAGGGCCTCGACCAGCCCCTCCGCCCGGCTCATCCCGCCACCCAGCACCACGGCCTCGGGGTCCAGAAGATGGACGATGGAGGCAATCCCCCGGGCCAGCAGATCCAGCGTCTCTTCCCAGATCGCGCCGGGGCCCTCCTCGTCCCGCCTCTTCCAGAGCGCTTCCGCGTCCGGCGGGAGCCCCCGCGCGCGGGCCTTCCTCTCGATGGCGTCGGCGGCGGCCAGGGTCTCCAGATGCCCCTTGCCGCCGCATCCGCAGGGGGCGTCGCCGCC
>JAIPGA010000100.1 GCA_021736445.1 Synergistales bacterium
CAAATAAGATTTGAAAAGTGTAATTCAAATAGCATAAATCATTACAATTCTAACTAATTGACATCTATATATAATTTCATGTATGATAGGTGAAGCACGTAAAAGGATAGGAATTATGGAAAATTATCGTTCACGCCACAATGAGCTCACAAAGCAAATCGATTCAGATGCCAATCTGACTAATTGGCAGGACTGGAAATGGCAGCTTCGAAATTCAATAAAAAAAATATCGACATTCGAAACCTTAACCGGAATAACTCTTGATACGCAGGAGCGTAAAGTACTGGAGGAGACAATTGAAAAGTTTCCCCTAAGCATTACCCCGTATTACCTCAGCTTAATCGAAACCAAGGACTACAAGAATGACCCCATTTTTCTTCAGTCCTTTGCCGATCCTCGGGAATTAATTGTCCAGGATTGGGAGAAGTCCGATCCCCTCTCTGAAGATAAGGACAGTCCCGTACCGGGAATTACCCATCGATACCCGGACAGAGTTCTGTTTCATGTAAGTAATGTCTGTTCTATGTACTGTCGCCATTGTACCCGTAAACGCAAAGTTGGTGATAATGATTACATTCCGGCTAAAGATCAGGTGCAGCAGGGATTGGATTACATTAGGTCCACCCCAAAAGTCCGGGATGTATTGCTTTCCGGGGGTGACCCGTTTATGTTGAGTGATGAGTATCTGGACTGGATACTCACCGAGTTGAGAAAGATTGAACATGTAGAGGTTATTCGGATTGGCTCCCGTATGCCCGTCGTACTGCCCTACCGCATTACCGATGAATTGGTGGCAATGTTAAAAAAACACCACCCGGTCTGGGTGAATACCCATTTCAACCATCCCCGTGAGCTTACCAGCAGTACCCGTAAGGCCTTGAGCAAAATGGCGGATGCCGGTATTCCCTTAGGCAACCAAAGTGTGCTCTTGGCCGGGGTAAATGACTGTCCCCGATTGATGAAGAGCCTGGTACAGAAGCTGGTGTTTAACCGTGTGCGTCCGTACTATCTTTATCAGTGTGATTTGTCGGAAGGATTAAGCCATTTTCGCACACCCGTGGGCAAGGGAATTGAAATTATGGAGAGTTTGATCGGCCACACCAGCGGCTTTTCCGTACCCACCTATGTAATAGATGCACCGGGTGGTGGAGGGAAGATCCCGGTAATGCCGAATTACCTGTTGTCCTGGTCGCCGCATAAGGTGATCCTGCGTAACTTTGAAGGGGTTATTACCACTTATCAGGAGCCCCATAGCTATGACGATCCGGGTTGCGACGGTAACTGTGAAGCTTGTGATCTGCAGCTGAAATTTGATGATGCGAATGAATATAACTCGGTGGGAATTTGGAAGCTGTTATCCAACTGGGATGAGACCTATTCTCTCACCCCGGAGAACAACGAGCGAATGGAACGGCGGGAAGAGACAACAAATGGAGTGGGATAAGATAGAAGAATATGAGGGGGCCGAGATCCAGCACGGTCCCAATAACAACCGTACCTACCTTATGAACCTTGGGGATGCGGATCCTGTGGGGGTCGTAGAATATCTGCATGAGCTGTGTGTGCAAAAGAGCTACAGCAAGGCCTTCGCAAAGGTTCCTAGTGTAAAGGCTGTGTGCTTTCTGGCCGCGGGGTGGAATATTGAGGCCATGGTGCCCGGGCTGTTTAACGGTGTGTTAGACGGGCTGTTTCTGGGCCGCTATTACGACCCTGCCCGCCGGGAAGTAGAACCGGGGCATTTTGAAGCCCTGTGCAGCATGATGACTTCGCTTAGTCCGCAGGCGCCGCAACCCCTTCCTGAGTCGCTGTTTACGAGAGTCTGCACGCCCGAGGATACCCTTAAAATGTCAGTGTTGTACAGCGAGGTCTTCGAACGGTACCCCTTTCCAATCCATGAACCGGACTATCTGCGCTCTACTATGGATGCGCAGGTGGAGTATTTTGGAGTGTGGGAGGGCGAGAACCTGGTTGCCCTTTCATCTTCTGAGAAGAACCTTGAGCACAGTTATGCCGAGATGACCGATTTTGCAGTTTCGCCGGATTACCGCGGGTTAGGCTTGGGCCTGCTGTTGTTGACTAATATGGATACTGCCATGTCCGAACAGGGAATAAAAACTGTTTACACAATTGCGCGCATGCGTTCGAAGGGTATGAATGCCACCTTTCTCAAGGCCGGGTATCACTACAGCGGGACTCTCTTCAGAAATACCTTCATCTCCGAGGGGCTGGAGAGCATGAACGTGTATTATAAGAAGCTGCAGTAGCAGCCCTGCAATTGCTGCCGCTATCGCCAAAGGAAGTTTAGGGTTCTGCCGGCTGGAGAAGCTCGTAATACCGGGATATCTTCTCTTCCAGCTGATCAATACTGAAATGACGGGCAAAACGAACCGTCTCTTTTCCCTGCACAAACAGTATCACCGCAGGAATGGTGAACACCGTATAGTGTCCCGCCGCCTCGGGGTGCTGCTCCAGGTCAACAAACCAGCCGTCAACGCCCGGGTACTCATTTAGAAGTGCCTCTACCCGGGGACGAAGCGCACCGCAGACACCGCAGTCAGGCCGCGAAAAATATATGCATACCATTTCACTCTGTTGCGGAAGATCGGCCGCTTCACCAGTAGTAAATTCTTTCATTTCCTTCATTTAGCTAATATAATCAAAATTATATGTTTGGTCAAAACAAAAACGTCAAACCTCAATAAAATAGCGTGCCGGGGCCTGGGGTAAAAAGTAGACCCTTACGTTCTGCAGGTTAAGTGTTTCTCCAGCGGAAAGGGGGTAAGGCTCGCTATAAAAATTGAGGACCTCGGAACCGTTCAAGGGCTTCCAGGAACAGTGGATGCGAATTGCCCGTATTTTTATTACCCATAATAGCTTTACAGAGGTGCGATCAATTTCTGTGGTAAATGGTGCTATTTTTCTCCCGTTGTCCCTAATGAAACGCTCCTTGGCATGTTGAAAGAATGAGCGGATAAAGAGGCGAAACCCCAAACCGCCAATCAATATGCCGAAAAAAATGAAGTACTCCGGCTTCATCGGCGGGGGTGTCTGCAGGCTTATTTCATCCGGCGAGTAGGGGTTATAGTGCACTATAAGTCTATCCCCTTCCACTACCACAGACTCGCTCTGCACCATCCCTCGAGCGACACGAGTCGTGGAGTCCGGCAGTGCATACTCAATACTCACCTCGTAGTGTTTCGGTCCAACGCTCTTTGATGCCTGCACATAGCCATGTGTGCGGTGGTAATACGCTTCAGGCGCGTGCACCGACTGCATCATCAGCACGCTCAAACCAATTAGAATAGCTCCCACACATAGCAGAAGCGTATAAATTAAACGCATTACACCTTCGGGAATCATATTTGACCACATTATCCGTTAAGTATAAGAAGCTTTTTTTAGTAAATACAAGCCCCAAATACATATCATAAAAAACCGCAACGCTTTTTTGATTTTAGGTAAAGTTTTTTTTATACTGAATATAGAAGTAAAAAGAGAAAGGAGTAAAGCATGGATCTGAAAGAAGCATTTGAAACAGCAATTAAAGGCGAAATTGAGGGGCGTGAGCTTTATAAGGCTGCGGCGGACAAAACGGACGATAAAAAGGCCAGAGACGTATTTAAGATGCTGGCTGATGAAGAACAAACTCACTTGGATACCCTGGTAAAACTGGCCACTGAGTATTCAGAGGGTCGTGATGTAACGGTTCCGGACCTCCCCAAGCCAAGCACCTTTGAAGATGCCGAGAGTCCCATTTTTACACGAGAGTTTAAAGATAAGGTGAGTGATAAGCATTTCGAGATGGCCAGCCTTTCGATTGGTATTAAACTGGAGTTGGAATCTGAGAAGTTTTATAAGGAAATGGCCCAGGCATCTGATCAGGATAAGTTAAAAGAGTTTTTTAACTATCTGGCCGATTGGGAACGGGGGCACTACGACTACCTGCAGAAACAGATTGGTTTTCTGGACAGTTACTATAAAAATAAATACAGCTTTTTTCGATTCTAAAGAGCAGCTTAGAATAAACCGCCACCGGCGTCCTCAAAGATCTTTGATGTGGGAGGACGCTGTAGTTTTTATCAAAGCTGATATATTACTTACAAGTTTACTAATAAATATATTTACTCTAATAAATTATATCGCTCCAAGATTCGAAAAAAGACTTGACTTAAGCGACCACCCGTATTTTAATAAACATATCTATTTTACGGGAGGTTTATTGTATGACTACTCTCATTGTTGTAGTCGGTTTAGCTGTGTATGTTCTTTTGTATCTTACCTATGGTAAGAAACTCGAAAAGAACGTAGTAAAAGCTACTGATGATGAGACTCCGTCGCAGCGTATGTACGACGGGGTGGATTATGTTCCTGCAAAGGCGCCGGTTCTATTCGGGCACCACTTCGCCTCCATCGCCGGTGCCGCACCAATCGTTGGTCCGGTTCTTGCAATGGCTTGGGGATGGGTACCAGGACTCCTGTGGGTCTGGTTTGGAAACATCTTTATAGGTGCGGTACACGATTATCTGGCCTTAATGGCCTCGGTTCGTTATGACGGACGGTCGGTACAGTTCGTAGCCTCTGATGTTATCGCAAAGCGTACAGGAAAAACCTTTTATTGGCTGGTATTCTTCCTACTGATTCTGGTTATCGGTGCCTTTGGTGCGGTTCTGGGTAATATGTTTATTGCCAACGGCCAGGTACCCAGTGCGTACATCCTGAAACTGGTTGCCGCCCTCATCTTGGGGGTTCTGCTGTATCGAGTAAAGATGAACTTTACCGCTGCAACCGTTATCGGTATCATTATGCTGATTCTGGCAATTATCGGAGGACACCAGTTCCCGATAAATGCTAGTCGAGATGTCTGGATGCTGGTAATGTTTTTCTACATTATTATTGCATCGGCAGTACCGGTAAATATCCTGCTGCAGCCTCGTGACTACCTCAACTCATGGCTGTTGTACATCGGTCTCGCCATTGGTGGTATCGCCGCTATCTTTAGTTTTACCGGTTTTACCGCTCCGGCGTTCACCTCGTTTTCACCAATTGTATCCGGTGGGCAGCCCTCTCCGTTTTGGCCGGTTATTCCCCTGATTATCGCCTGTGGTTCCCTCTCCGGTTTCCACGCTCTGGTGGGTTCTGGAACTACCTCCAAACAGATTGAAAAAGAGAGGCATGGTCTGCCAATCGGATATGGGGCGATGCTGACCGAGGGCTTTCTGTCAACTATCGTAATTATTTCAGTCTCCGGTTTTGGTCTTTCCATCATCCAAGGTGCAGGTCAAGATCTTACAGTTGCTAACTGGGGCAGTGCTTACGCCGGTGCAATGAACGCCAGCTTTGGAGCAGCGACTACTTTTACCAACTCCTATGCGGCGATGGTAGACAGTACCTTTCTCACAATCCTGCCAACTGAAATTGTAAAGGTAATTGCCGGAATGTGGGTCGCCTCCTTTGCCATGACCACCCTGGATACTACCAACCGCTTGGGTCGTTACACCCTTACCGAAATCCTTATGCCGATGAAAGCTAAAAATGAGGGTATGTTTAACTTCCTGACCAACCGCTGGATTGCTTCAACTATCCCCGCCATCATCGGTATCTACCTTGCCTGGAGCGGTAGTTTTACCGTACTGTGGCCATCCTTTGGTTCTGCGAACCAGCTGATCGCTTCGATTGCGCTGTTGACCGGTGCCGCCTGGGTAGTAAAACGGCAGAAAGCTAAGAATGCAAACATAGTACTAATTCCTGCTTATCTGTTGTGGATCACTGTTACTGCGGCCATTATATGGTTCTCTGTAGTGGTACTTCCGGGTACTATCGAAAACGATCCGGTCACCGGTATTGTTGTATTAATAATTGAGATAGTGATGTTGATTATGAACTTTGTGTTCATCATCGACTTCCTCAAAAACAAAAACAAACCTCTGGCATCAGAGGCTTAGGTTCTATGTATGGTGGAAAAGGCGGCGTGTTCGCCAGAATCTTTGGGTATCTACGTTTTTTCTTTTCCACCATGGACCAATCCCATCGCAACAAGGTAACCGAGGTAACCGAGTTCGAAGTGAAAGAACTTGAGAATCTGTTTGTTTTGTTGCTGATGGGCTCATTTACCGGAATTCCGTCGCCCCCATCGTTTGTGGCGGCGGAACTCTTGCCTCATCTGGAGCACGAAATCAAAGTTTTAAACGAACGCGCGAAGAATTCCTTCGATTCGCTTGCCGACATGGCAAGTCTGTTGGACATTGATTGATTCTATGCAAAACAAAAGGCTTTACTCATGAAAACGATCTTTTTCAGCGGGAAAGGCGGGGTAGGCAAATCTACTTTAGCCTCAGCAGTTGCCTGGCAGTTGATGGAAGCGGGGAACCGTGTTTTAGCGGTCTCCTTTGATCCGGCCCACAATCTTGGCGACATTTTCCATACCAAACTCAGTCACCGTAAAAAACGGTTTAAGAAGACAAACCTTTTTTTACAGGAGACTGATCTAGAGCAATCTGCCAATGAATATATTGAGGCTAATATGTCCCTCTTGAATGAGGTGTACAGCTATATGCAGCCCTTTAATATGGACAGCTACTTTAATGTACTGAAATATTCACCGGGGGTAGAGGAGTACGCCGCTATTACCGCCATGGAAAAACTCTTTCGGGAAGAGCAGGAGAACTACGATTACATTGTGATAGATACTCCGCCCACCGGGCTTACCCTTAGAATCCTGGCTTTACCCAAAATAACAGTGGCCTGGATTGACCGTCTGGTAAAGCTCCGCAAACAAATCTTGGAAAAGCGTTACACCATTCACAAACTCAGCGGAAAGTACAGCGAGAAGGGCACCAAACTGGCTTACGAGGAGTCGGAGGACACGGTGATGCGGAAGCTGCTGGATATGCGGGAGCGGTATCAGAATGTGCAGAATTGGCTTGCGGGTGACAAAAACAGCATCTGTGTGGTGTTTAATCCCGACTATCTCTCGTTGCGGGAGTCCCAACGGCTTATGACCGGAGTAAAAGACCTTAATTTACCAATGCATACAGTCTACCACAATAAACTTGATGATCCGAACAGCGATATAGCACAAAAGGTAGAGCAGGAATTATTGAAGGGCCGGCCCGATGTAGTTGTCGAACGGGTGCCCAATATGGCAGAACCGGAACCTACCTGTTACATAATGGATAAAAACCTAATACAATCTTTTCAGGAGAACACTTAGCATGGGCGAAGCAGAAATAACACAACAGCCGATTTTCTATCTTTTTATTGCAGCTACCATATTGCTCACTTTGGGTTACAGCTGGGGGCATCGGGGTAATAAAAGAATTTTTCTTTCGGCTTTCAATGCATTGGTAGATACCCTTAAACCGAAGGATCAAAGCTTTACCAAAATTGGGGGAGAAACCGGATATCATGCCAATTTAATCCCGAAGAAAAATAGTTTTATACGCCGTGTAGATGCCACCATTACTTTGCTGCCGCGGCAGTCGTGGCTGTATCTGCCCTTTTCCCTACTGACCTTTCGTTTCGATCGCCTGTTCCTGATGTTGTTCTTCTCGAAAAAGGCGATGGGCCTGGTGAGCGAAGGCCATCTGATTGAAGAGAAGTATTCCCGTTTTCGAGGACCTAAAATTACTAATGAAGATCAGCTTCAGAAGGAAGAACTTCGCTGGGGGGAACATGATTTTTTGCTTTACTATGCGGATGAGGTAATTAAAAATGATCTATTAAACCTCAAGCAGAAGCTGAAAGAGCCGAAGTACTTGCGTCACATTGCGGTAGTGCCGGAGCGGGAGCAGGCTTTCCTTTTTATGATCCCCAAAAGGGGCTATGTGTCGGAGGCTTTTCCGGTAATTTACAAGTGGCTCAACAATATGCTCGAGCAGAAGCGCAGCAAACAGGCGGAAGCCCGCGGCAACTAACCGTAACAACTGCTAAGTAGTAACTCCGTAGGTTTTATCTTCGGGCGGTTTTTAGCTGCTTCGCGAAAGATCGCTGCCGCCCGAAAATGAAGTCCTCGTAGTCGTTCACATGGCCGGCATCTAGATGTTTGTCATATATTTGGAGCTCTTTTATCCATCCGAAGTTGTTGCGTTTGACCACCTTGCCATTCT
>JAIPGA010000101.1 GCA_021736445.1 Synergistales bacterium
GGCCCGGCGCTCTGTTATCCCCCTCACCGCCGCTTTTCCTCTGCAGGGATCGCTCTGGATTCTTCGATTGCCAGAAGCAGCTGGGCGCTGTCCCAGACCGAGAGGCTCTCCGCGTCGAGCCCGGCAGCCAGTCTCTCGGCCACCATGGAGGCGAAGAGGCCGTCCTCCAGGGCCGCCGCCAGCCGGAGCACCTGGGCCCAGTGGCCGTAGGCCATCCCTCCGCCGCAGGCCTTTCCCTGCGCCGGGGCGCCGGTGGTCAGCGAGTAGGCATTGGCCACCGAGGGCCAGCGGGACTTGATGAAGGAGAGCACCCGCCGGGCCGCATCGGGGGCGCTCCCGGTGATCTCCAGGGCGATGGCGGCGCTGTCGCCCGGTTTGGCCAGGTTGTTGGGCGAGTAGTGGGGCGAATCCATGCAGACCGCGTAGAGACTCTTCATCTCCGGGTCGAAGACGGAATGGAAGAGCCCCCACTCCGTCTGGGCGGCCAGCACGAAGCCCAGCGACCAGTCGGCCACATCGGCGAACTCGCTGCTCTCCAGGGTCTCGCCCACCTCCCGCAGCAGGTCCGGCGCGTAGCCCATGGTGAAGCTGTTGGTGGCGAAGGCCTCCTCGCTGTAGTTGTAGTAGTTGCGGATCATCCAGTGGCCGCCGCTCTTCCACTGGTGCCAGAGATACCCCCGGAGCAGCGAGACCGCCCGCTCCCCGTAGACCGGCACCTTCCAGACCCGGTAGGCCCGCCAGTAGGCCGCGGCGGCCAGGAAGGTCTCGGTGGTGCCCGAGGCGTCCGGCGGGGTGCCGGGGCGCACCCGCCAGCAGACGGTGACCACCTGGCAGTCCCCGGCGTCGCTGCGGACGCAGAACCGCTCCTCCAGCGCCGAGGCCAGATCGCCGAAGAGCTCCCTCCGGCCGGACCGGACGGCGTAGAGCATCATGGTGGCGTGGTCCACCGCATAGGCGTCGCCGCCCTTCCGCAGGAAGAGACCGTCATCGCGGAAGGCGGCGACAAGCCGCTCCCGCAGCGGCGTCTCGAAGCCTTCAAGGCCCTCCCCCGCCGCCGGGGAAGGCCACAGCCAGAAGAGGCAGACCACAAGCAGCAGTCATACCCTGCCGTATCCCTCCGTCGTTGCCCTCACTGCCTTCATCGCGTCACCTCCAGATCCGGATCAACCAGATGCCAGGCGCCGTTGGAAAAGACCGGCGCGCTCCCGCCCCCTCCCCCGCCGGCGGGGAGCAGCCGGTAGGCCGGTGAAGGGGCCCCTTCGGAATCCAGTCTTGCGGGGAGCACAAAGGGACGGTCCATCCCGGAGAGAAACCAGACAAGCCGCGCCCGCGGCGACGGCGACGCCACGGCCTCCCCTTCCCCCAGATGTCTTTGGAGGAACGAAGCAGCCTCCAGATGGGGGCCGTAGAGCTCGCCGTAGACATGCTCCCCCGCCAGAGCGCCCTGCCAGGCCCGCACCACCGGCGAGGTCTGCGGCAGCTCCCACCAGGTGACGCCCGCGAAGAGCACCAGCAGCACCGCCACAGCGACCTGCCCGCCGCCCCGGGGCAGCGCCGGGAGGAAGCCCGCCGCCAGAAAGAGGCCGAAGGAGAGCAGAAAGAGGGGGTCGTAGGCGTCCACCCTGACGAGAAAGAGCCACATGCCGCACCAGATGGCCAGATGGATCCACCAGAAGCGCGCGAAGATCCCCGGGGCGTGCCGCTCGCCGCTCCGCCGGTGCCGGCGCAGGATGCAGAGGCCGATACAGAGCCCCAGCAGAAGCAGCACCAGAAAGGAGAGCACCGGCAGCGCCCCCCCCTGGAGCGGCGGCGCCACCATCGGGAAGAGCGAGCCCTGCCGGCCGTAGAGCCAGTGCAGAAAGCCCCACCCCGCCGCGAGCAGGCAGAAGGGCGTGAAGACCACCACATAGAGCGCCCATTTCTGCTGCACCCCCCCGGGGAAGACCAGCCAGAGCCCCGCGGCGAGCCCCAGGAGATAGCCCAGCGCCATGGGATGGGCGAAGGGGGCGAGGCCCAGGCTCAGCCCGGCGATAAAGAGCCAGAAGGTGGTGCCCTCCAGGGAGTAGAGCAGCAGCGCGTGGGCCGCCAGCCCTGCCAGCGCCAGCGCCAGCGCGCCGGCGGGGCTGGAAAGCGCCAGGAAGAGCAGCGGCAGGGCCCCCAGGAGGAGCAGCGCGTAGAGCCCCCGCAGCAGCGGCGTGGCGGGGACGTGGCGGAGCACATTGACCAGCACCGCCGCCACAGCCAGGGCCCCGAAGGTGGAGAGCAGCGGCCAGGCCACCTCCGGGCCGAGCCACCCCACCGCGTGGTAGAGCATGTTGGTCAGCATGGGCGTGGCGAAGAGGCTGTCCGCAAAGCCGCAGCAGCTGGAGATACGGAACTGCACGATCCTGTCGATCCCCTCGGGGAGCAGAAAGCGGCCGTAGAGCCAGTGCAGCAGCAGGTAGCAGAGCGGCGCGCCCAGGATCAGGGCGAAGACGTCCTGCTTCTGAGTATGCGCGGTGGGTGGGCTACTTCTTGGCCAGGCCATGGACGGTCTTCTCCCAGTAGAAGGGCTTGGTGAAGAGCTGCCAGAGCGCCTTGTAGGCGGCGATGGAGTGCAGGATCCAGTAGAAGGGGTTGACCAGGGCGTAGAGGGTCAGCTGGAACTGGTCGCGCCGGAAGACCGCCAGCATGTTCATGTAGATCCCCACGGCGTTGCCCACCACCAGGTTGATGTAGGACATCACCAGGATGGTCGGCGGGAAGAAGGTCTCCAGCCAGAGGGGGCGGAAGATCAGCCAGAAGATGAAGAGCGCCCAGAGGATGGGGTTGATGAGGAAGGTGAGGAAGGTCCCCCCGATCATCATCTGGAAACCCCAGAAGGCCCGGCCGCCGATCCGGCGGTACTGCTGCACCGGTCGGCGCATGTGGACCAGATAGGTCTGCATGTATCCCTTGATCCACCTGGAACGCTGGCGGATCCAGTTGTAGACCCGGCTGTTGGCCTCCTCGTAGGTGGTGGCGTTCACCGTGGCCACCCGCAGGTTGTGCGCGCCCGCCCGGACCCCCAGATCGGCGTCCTCGGTGACGTTGAAGGGATCCCATCCCCCCAGCTCCTTGAGGACATCGGTCTTGAAGTGGTTCGACGTCCCCCCCAGCGGGATGGGCAGCTTGAGCCGCTCGATACCGGGGAGCATGTAGTCGAACCAGTAGGAGTACTCCAGGGTGAACATCCTGGTGAGGAGGTTCTGGTCGCGGTTGAAGTAGTTCAGCGCCGCCTGGACGCAGATCAGGTTGGCGGGCCCCTTGCGGAAGGCCACCACCACCTTCTTGAGCTGGTCCGGTTCGGGGATATCCTCGGCGTCGTAGATGGTGAGGTACTCCCCGCGGGCGAAGAGCAGCCCGTAGTTGCAGGCCTTGGGCTTGGTCTTGGGCTGGGCGTAGGGGACACGGATGATCTCGAAGTGCGCCGGGGGCTGCTCCCGGTGGAGCGCCTCCAGGGTCTCCTCGTCCTCCTCCTCCAGGAGTAACTTGACATCCAGCTTGCCTGTGGGGTAGTCGAGAGCCTTCAGGGATTCCACCAGGGGAGCCACCACCTCGGGCTCGCGGTACATGGGCAGCAGCACCGTGTAGAACGGCAGGCTCTCGTCGTCCAGCGCGGCCACCTCCTCGTCGGAGACCTGCTCGTTGATCTCCGTGTAGGCGCCGGCCATGGAGGCCGCGAACTTGAAGCCGATGGAGATGAGGTAGAAGATATTGATCAGCGCAAAGAGCGACAGCAGCAGCGCCCGGGGGAAGGCCCAGAGGCCGAAGAGCCCGAAGGAGAGCAGCAGGTAGATCGCCGCGAACTGCCGGGAGGTGAAGGGTTCGATGGCCGATTCGTCGGGGTTGCGGTAGAAGAGCCCCATGACGCTCTCGTCGAGATACTCCCTGTGGAAGAGCGCCCGCAGCGCCCGGGTCATGTCACGTTCGCTGGCCACCAGCCGCTCCACCTGCATCCCCGTTTTGCGGGCGATCTCCTCCATGGGCTCGTCCCACTCGGGATGGGAGCTCACCACATAGAGGGTGCCGTCCTCCTGTTTCACCGGCAGCACACTGTACCGCCGGAGGCAGGCCTCGCCCACCGACTGGACGACCATCTGCAGGGTGGCGTCGTCGGGGGGCATCACCGTCGGGTCGTGGTAGGGCACCCCAAAGGCCTCGGAGAGCGCCATGGCCAGCTGGAGGCTGTTGACCTTCCCCAGGGCCAGCAGGATGTTCCCCAGCGCCGTCCGCCAGGTCTTCTGCTTCTCCAGGGCCTCCTCCAGGTCGGCAGGGCTGATATAGCCGCCCTCCACCAGCACCTCGCCGAGCCGTCTAGGCATGCCGGGGATCCCTCCGGTGCGGTGCGGAAGGCAGGCGCAGCACCGTCATTCCCCGCTCTCCTCTTCGCTCTTTTTCTTGAAAAAGAGCAGCTTGGCGAACAGCACCGTCACCAGCACCCAGGCCGCCAGCAGGATATAGCCCCGGTAGCGGTGCCAGATCCGCTCCCCCGTGGCCTTGAGGCTGTCCTCCAGCCGGGTGCGCACCTCGGTCTCTCTGCTGTCCATGGCGGCGAAGGCCCCGGGACCGCGGAAGGCCAGCAGGTCTCCCTCCAGCTTGCCGGCATTCGCGGGGTTGGCCATGAAGCGGACCATCTCGCGCACCTTGCCTGTGGAGCTGCCGGTGAGCGACAGCAGCGGCGCACCGTCCACCGCGGCCACCTGGGCCAGGGCCGCCTCGCCGCCGCCTGCGGCCGTCAGCTCCACCACGCCGTCGGGGCCGTCGAACCGGAGGACGCCGCCCTCCGCCGCCAGCGGCAGCGAACGCCGCACCGCGTCAGGCAGGCTGTCGCGGGTGCCGAGAACAATCCGGTAGTCCCGGTTCCCTGCGAGGGCGTCATCGTCCAGAGGCTCCACCCTGGGGAAGAGGTAGACCCCCCTCGGGATAGCGGCGGCTGAAGGAGTAGAGCAGCTCCGCGGCGCTCTTGACGAGATCCATGGAGTTCAGATCACCCAGCAGAATGCTGCCCCTGCCGCCGAGGAAGAGGCCGAAGCTGTCCATGTCCAGCCTCTTCAGGGGGAAGGAGCCGTGGCCGTCCACCGTGCCGCCGGGGAGGAGGCGGGCGCTGTTGGTCCGCCGGGTATAGCGGCACTCGCCGCCTTCGCCGGGATACTCGAAGACCAGACGCAGGCTGTTGCGCAGGGCGACGCCCGTCTCGGCGGGGATGAAGAGCTCGTCGGCCACCCGGCCCGAGCCGCTCAGCAGCCGGCTGCGGAGGAGCCGGCCGTTCCAGTAGGTATCCAGCCGCGCCTGCCTGTCCCTCTCGCCGGCCACGGTGTAGGCGGCCTCGTAGCGGATGGAGAGATCCTCCGGCGGCGTCTCCAGCAGTCCCGGGTGGATGGGGATCTCCAGGGGGACCGACTGGTAGCCGCCGCCCTCCAGGTCGCCGGGGAGGGGCAGAACCTCCCTGCGGGTCCCCAGGTCGCCGGAGCGGCCGAAGGTGATGTTCCGGGCCGCCGCCGCCGTGAAGAGGGGTAGATTGGCGAGCTGCCGCACCAGCATCTCCAGGTCCTCGGCGGTCCTGCCGTGGAGCACCAGGTCCTGCGGGCCGTGGAGGGCGTAGCCGTAGTCCACGGTCTGCTCGCAGGGGAGGCACTCCGTGCCCGTGGTCACCCAGAGGCGCGGCGCGTGGCGGTCGGTCTCCACCTCCCGGGCGTAGAGGAGGTAGACCGGAAAGTAGGCGAAACGCTTCTGGAAAAAGGCGTAGACCCAGACCCCCGCGGCGATCTCCGCGGGCGCCGGGTTGTCGGGGAGCACCACATAGAGTCCGCCCGCCAGGGAGTGGAGGAAGTCGTCCACCGTCTGCGGCGACGGTGTCCGGTAGGAGAGGCTGAGGCGGCTCCGGCCGGACACCCGGTAGGAGAGCGCCCCCCGGGCGAGGTCGCGGCAGAGGTCGTCGGTGGCGAAGAGGTTGGGCTCTACAGCGGCCTCCAGGTACCGGCCCTCCAGGAGACGGGGCGGCAGGGGGAGGGCTACCTCCGGGTTGTCCCAGAGGCGTTCCGCGGTGTGCTCCGCCGCCGCGTCGCCGTTGATCCTAAAGAGGAAGGAGCTCTCCGGATCCAGCGACGGCGACGGTTCGATCCGCCAGTGGAGCCGGCTCCCCTCGCGGTATTCCACCCGGGGCAGGGGATAGAACACCCTCAGGGATGTCCGGGGCCCCTCACGGGTTGTCGAGGCTGGGTAACCCAGCCGGCGCATGTTGATGTCGGTCCCGGCCGCCTCGCCGGCCGTGGGGTACAACAGAACAGAAAGCGGAACGAGGAGCACCGCCAGCAGGATCGCAGGCTGCCGCAACGCAGATGTCATTGGTCTCCCTCCAGGTTTGGTCTTGTCGTTCCCGTGCACAGATATGGACATTCCTATTGTAATGGTCTAGAGTTGTTTTGAGAAGCAACGCAGCGCAGGAAAACCGGGAGGCGCGTCATGGATCGCAGACGGCGCGCCTCCCGGGACCAGATCTTCCGGGAGGTGCGGTGATGAACAGGGGATGGACGGTCATACTGGCGGCGGTGGTGGTAGCGGTCTTCGCGGGCTGCGCCGGGGCGTCCGCGGCGATCACGGAGACACCGGAGTACCGAAAGAGCCTGGCCCTGCGCTGGCTGGGGCAGCACTCCGGCGCCCCCTGGGCCTACAAGGCGCTGGGCTTCGCCGAGTTCGACCTGGGGCACTACGAGGCGGCGGCCGAGGCCTTCCGGAGCGCGCTGCGCTCCGCGCCGGAGGATGCCAACGCCCTCGCCGGCCTGGGCTACAGCTACATGGAGCTCCAGCGGCCGCAGAAGGCGCTGACGGTCTTCCGGCGTCTCCACCAGGTGGCCCCGGAGCGCACCGACTACGCGACCCTGGGCTATATCCACAGACTGCTGGAACGGCCGGCCGAGGCGGCGGCGCACTACCGCCGGGCCATCGCGGCGGACCCCGACAACCCGGATCTCTGGAACGGTCTGGCCTACAGCTACAACGACCTGGAGCGCTACGGCGACGCCGTGGCCGCCTTCCGCCGGGCCATGGCCATGGACCCCGGGGCGGGCGATCACAAGAGTCTGGGCTACGCGCTCCTCAACCAGGGGAAGCCCGGGGAGGCTGCCGCGGTCTTCCGGGAGGGGATCGCGGTGCAGGGCGGCGGCGCGCCGCTCTACCGCGGCCTGGGGGCCTCTCTCCTGGAGGCGGACCGGCCCCTGAAGGCGGCGGGGGCCTTCCGGAAGGCCATCGCCGCGGCCCCCCAGGAGGCCTCCTACTACAACGACCTGGGCAACGCCTCCAGCATGGCCGGGCGACCGGCCGAGGCGGCACAGGCCTTCGCCGAGGCCCATGAGCTCGACCCCGGCGTGGTCTCCTACAACAGCTACGGCTACGCCCTCAGCGCCACCGACCGGCCCAGGAAGGCGATATGGGCCTTCCGGCAGCAGATCCGGCGGGACCCGACGGACGCCGAGCCCTACAACGGCCTGGGCTACGCCTACGCCGCCCTGGACAGGCCGGAACGGGCGCTGCAGGCCTTCCAGAAGGCCGTGACGCTGGCCCCGGGACGGAAGAGCTACGACGGTCTCGGCTACGGCTACCGTCAGATCGGGCACTTCGACCTGGCCGTGGAGGCCTACCGCCGTGCGCTCTCCTACGCCCCCGAGAGCCCGGAGACGCTCTTCAACCTCGCTCTGGCCCACCTCCAGGCGGGGCGGCGCAGCCAGGCGGAAGCCCTGGCCCGCCGGCTGCAGTCGCTGGACATGGAAAAGGCCGCCGAGCTGCGGGGGATCATCTCCCCCTAGCTCCAGGCGGCGGCGGGTTCGGTGCGGAAGAGCTCCCGGCAGGTGGCCACCAGGTTGCCCCGCTCCACCGGCTTGGCGATGTAGCCGTCCATCCCCGCCTGCAGGAACCGCTCCCGGTCGCCGGGCAGGGCGTGGGCGGTGAGGGCCACAATGGGGATCCCCCGATAGGCCTTCCCGGAGGTCCGGATCCGTCTGGCGGCCTCCATGCCGTCCATCACG
>JAIPGA010000102.1 GCA_021736445.1 Synergistales bacterium
CTTCCAGGTGTTCGGTGGCTTCCGCTACGAAATCGTGCAGGAATTCCTCGTCCATGGCGCTCTCCTCGGCGGATGCCGATCCGTTGATGATCCCGTTGACGAGGTTGCCGTTCTGTTCGTCGCTCACACATTCACCTCCCCGGAGGCAGGGTACCCTAGCCTCGCAAGACGCTGTTCGCCCTGACGCATCACCTTGCTCGACAGACATGGGAAACCTAAAGGAAAGAGGGGGACCTGTCTCTCAGCCTCTGGCGCGCGGAATACGGTTTGTCTTTATTTTTTAGCCAGGAATACGAAAAGTTGATAGTGAACCCTACAGGTATCGTATATCGAAATAGGGAAGGATGCAAGGTTCTTCCGCCCATCTCGTGGCCAGTCACACGAAAATAGAGCAGGCTGCCAAGACAAACTTTCCAATGAAAATATAAATATATTTAATTTTTTGCTTTATATAACCATCAGCAGTTCCGGCAACCCTGCGGTGTCTCTCCCCCAAGGACACCGCGCAGATTGTCGCCCACAAAGGCCGCGATGCCCCGCTGGGCCTCCCTGGTGACACCGCCCACATGGGGGGTGACCACCACATTGCGGTGGGTGAAGAGCGGATCCCCCGGATCCGGCGGCTCCTCCCAGAAGACATCCAGGCCGACGCCGCCGAGGTGGCCGCCGTCCAGGGCCGCCTCCAGTGCTTCCCTGTCCACCAGGCCGCCCCGGGCGACATTGACCAGGAACGAGCCTCTCTCCATGGCGGCAAGGACCGAACCGTCGATGATGCCTCTGGTTTCCCCCCGGAGCGGCAGAGCCGGCGCCACCACCAGGGAGCCTCTGACCGCCTGGCGCAGACCCTCCAGCGGATAGTAGGCATCCAGACCGAGTTCGTCGAACCCCTCCCGGCAGGTGCGGTTGACCCCGCAGACCCGCATGCCGATGCCCCGGAAACACTCCACCATCGTGCGGCCGAGACCGCCGAGCCCCACCACACAGGCCCACTCGCCACGGAGCATCCTCCCTGTAGGGGAATGGAGCCGCCCCTGGAAGAAACGCTCTCTGGCGTCGGCAGCGCGCCTGGCGAGCTGCAGGGTGTGGAGCAGCGCCAGTTCGGCGACACTCTCGGCGTTGCCGGTGCCCCGGGAGGGGACGTTGCAGACGGCGATCCCCCGCTCGGTACAGGCCTCCAGGTCGATGCCCTCGATCCCCGCACCCCACTGCTGGATCAGCTGCAGATCCGGCATGCTGTCCAGGAGTTCCGGCCCGATGACGGTGGGGGTGACGATCAGGACGCCGATCCCCTCCGGAGCGGCCTGCAGTTCCTCCAGTGGGGCGATCTCCAGTTCCAGACCGGCCAACTGGGAAGAAAAGGCCTGCGCCAGCCTGTGGAAAACTGATTGGAAACATACTACCCGCATAAGATCACCTTCTGTATGTAAATCTTTGTCAAACCGCGTTCTTCCTGTATACTGCACCTACTCCCCGTTGTGTATCTCCATCGCAAAGGATGTGGATCAATGCTCCACCGAGGCCCTTTCGCCGCTTCCATGGTGGTGGGCGTAGTGATCGTAGCCCTGGCCCTTCCCGCCTTCGGGGAAGACGGCAACGGATTGCTGAAGGATGACGACGGCAGATGGAATCTGGAGGAACTGATCTTCCGCCTGCGGCCCCTGGATTCGCTGGTGCTGGATACGCTTGCCTCCACAGGCGCCTCGGAGGAAGACCTGCTGGCCTGGAAGCGCCGCAATGTCTCGCCGGCGCTCCGCCATCTGCCCTTCATGGAACGGGAAACCCAGAAGAAGGTAGCGGTCATCGCCAGCTACATCAGCAGCGTCAATCCCGCTCTCGATGCGGAAACCATCTGGCTGGAGGCCGCGGCCTTCGCCCACTACAGCCAGAAGTACGGTGTCCCCATGTTTCTGGCTGTCGGTGTGGGCAATGCCGAGAGCCACTTCGACCCCCAGGCGGAAAGCGGCTACGGGGCCGCCGGGGTCATGCAGGTGGTCTGGCGGATCCACGCCGGCCTGCTGCAGGCCAACGGCATCCTGGCGCCGGAGGACCTCCACAATCCCGATCTGGGGATCGCCGCGGGCTGCCTGATCCTCTCGCGGTACCTCAAGGACACCTCCAACACCAGGGAGGCGCTGGAACGCTACTCCGGCGGCGCCAACGGCTACTGGGGCACCGTGGTCCGGGCCGTTACCCAGGTGATCATGCTCTCCATGCGCCTCCTCTAGGGGCACCGACGGCGTCTACGCCGGCAGATCGAACACAGCCGTCACGAAGGTGTGGTCCGAGGGCTTCTCCCACTTCCGGGGATCCCTGTCGATGTAGGCCTCGACAGAGCGTTCGGCGAGAGGGGCCGTAGCGAGGATATGGTCGATCCGCCAGCCGATGTCCCGGTCCACCGCGTTCTTTACCCGGTAGTCCCAGAAGGAGAACAGCGTCTCCCCGGGATGGTGGCGCCGGAGGATATCGGTAAACCCCCAGGCACAGACCTCGTCGTAGATCCTGCGGATGTCCTCGTGGAAGCAGACATGATCCCCTTTGCGTTCGGGGTGGGTGACGTCGATCTCCAAAGGCGCCACATTCATGTCGCCCAGCCAGATGAGCGGCTCGTCAGCGGCGTGGCGGCGGGAGAAGAGCTCCCGCAGACGCCGGAAAAAGCGCTGTTTGACCTGATAGTCGGGATGGTCGATCGCCTTTCCCTGGGGCACGTAGCTGTTGACCACGGGGATGCCGCGTACGGTGAAGCGGGCCAGCCTGGTGTCGGCGACGGGGTCCTCGCCGTCGTCGAAGCCGAAGGCCACCGATTCCAGCGGTTCCCTGGAGGCCACGGCCACGCCGTTGTAGGTTTTCTCTCCGCGGTAGACCACCTGATAGCCCATCTCCTCGAAGATGGAGGCGGGAAACTGGTGGTCCTGGACCTTGGTCTCCTGGATGCAGAGGACATCCACATCCCTCGTTTCCAGCCACCTTTTGATCACATGCCCTCTGGATCGCACCGAATTGGCGTTGAAGGTTGCTATACTGAACGCACTCACCGCGCACCAACTCCCTTCTGGTTGTGCCTGTATTGTACAGTCTACAGGCGGGGAGCGGCGCCTGGCAAAGGAGGGGCTTGATGGCCCATTCTCCCCGTAGTGTACATACGCTGCTTCTGTGGATCGGGGTTCTTGTGCTGATCCTCGGCTCCGGCATCGCGGGGTTCATGACCGTCGCCGGTCTGCCTCTGGTCGACGCGGTCTACTACACGGTCATCACCCTCTCCACAGTGGGATTCAACGCACCGCCGGAGACCGACGGTGCGACCAAGATCTTCATCGTCATCCTGCTGGCTGTCGGCATCGGGACAGCCGGCTACGCACTGGGGCAGGTGGTGGAGCATCTGGTCTCCAACCGCATCCTCATGCTGATGGGCAAACGGAGGGATCGTAAGGTGAACAGACTGACAGACCACTGGATCCTCTGCGGGCTCGGACGGATCGGCACCCACGTGGCGGAGATCCTCTCCAGGGACGCCGTGCCCTTCGTGGTTGTCGAGAGAAGCGAAGAGCGCGTCTCCGGGGCGCGGGAACAGGGATGGCTGGTCGTGCAGGGCGACGCAAGAGAGGAAAGGGACCTTGAATCGGCGGGCATCCACAGAGCAAAGGGGCTCATCGTCGCCCTGAGCAGCGACGCCGACACGGTCTACGTGGTGCTCACCGCACGGTCGCTGAACAGCAGCATCCACATCACCGTGCGGGCCAACGAGGCCCAGTCCTCCAACGTCTTCTACCGCGCCGGAGCGGCCAAGGTGATGAATCCTCACCTGGCCGGGGCGGCGGCGTTGACCAGGGCGGCGCTGAAACCCTCCATCGCCGAATTCCTGGAGCTGGTGAACATCTCCAAGAAGCTGGCGCTGGACTTCGACTCCCTGCGGATCGCTGCCGACTCCTCCCTGTCGGGACAGACCCTCAGCGAAAGCCCCCTGCGGTCCCGCTACAACATCCTGGTGATCGGCATCACCAAATCCCACGGCGCCATGCTCTACAATCCCTCCGGCGACACCCTGCTGGAGGCCGGCGATGAGCTGATCTTTCTGGGAGAACGGGAGATGATCTCCCGGGTACGGACCGAGACGGTGGGCTGGACAGGGTGACGGCAGGGCCTGAAACCGCCCGTTCTTCCTCGCGGCCCGCACAGCTAAGGTGGAATACCAAGGAGGGGCACACAAGACTCCACTGGTCGCAAGCAGCGGCTGCTGCTTCATAGGTTGCTCTCATAAAGGAAACCCCTCCAGAAGAGCATCACAAAGAACGCGACGCGCCGGTGTTTCTCCTCCCGCCTCCAGCGAAGGGGGTGCTGGAATACGGCATCTTGACAGCCTCGCCATGATACACCAGAATGCCTTCTGTTTCTCGGTTCTACGGGAGAGCCTCTCTTGTAGTGAGAAGAGACAATAAGAAAGAGGTGTTCCTGAAAGGGGAGGGAACAACATGAACCCTGCAGGTCTTGTACAATGGATTAAGTCTCTGTCGCCAGCCCAGACACTGATTCTCTACTACGCGGCGGCAATCGCCACCGGCACCGCGCTGCTGGCAACCCCCCCTGCAACAAATGGGACACCCCTTTCATTCATTGATGCCCTTTTCACCGCCACATCCGCTCAGTGCGTCACTGGTCTTATCGTCGTGGATACGGGCACCAAACTGAGCCTTTTCGGACAATCCGTCGTTTTGGTGCTGATCCAGATCGGCGGATGGGGCATCATGACCTTCTCGGTCTTTCTCTTTCTCTATCTCCGCATGGATATCCGCACCCGGGAGCGGTGGATCATCCACGAGACCCTCCTTCATTCACCGGTCAGCTCCTGGAAAGAGCTGGTCAAGGAAATCATTGTGCTTACCGCAACGGCCGAGATCATCGGGACCATTCTTCTTTCCCTGGTCTTTGTCCCGGAAATGGGCATCCGGCAGGGAACATACTGCGCCCTCTTCCACGCCATCTCTGCCTTTTGCAATGCCGGTTTCTCTCTCTTTTCCGACAGTATGGTAGGCTACCGGGACAGTGCACTGATGAACATAACGATCATGTCATTGATCATCCTCGGTGGAATCGGTTTTCTCGTTATCCGGGAGCTGCTGGGAACAGCGAGGGAGTCATTCCACCCCAAAATAAGACCAAAGCGACTTTCGTTGCACAGCAAGCTGGTCCTCGGCACGACCGCCTTTCTGATCATTGCGGGAACGGGGTGCATCGGCTGGCTTGAGGCGGCTTTTGCATTCGGGGAAATGCATCCTCTCGAAGGGATGTTCGCCGCCATCTTCCAATCCGTCACGGCACGGACCGCAGGTTTCAATACCGTCGGCATCGGTACGCTGCGGACGCCCACACTCTTCGCGCTGATGATCCTCATGTTTATCGGAGCATCACCTGGATCGGCCGGGGGCGGTGTGAAAACAACCTGTCTGGCCATATTCGCCGCGGCCTTCTACAACAGGATTAAGAGAACTCCGCATATCAACGTATTTCGCCGGACTATCCCGGAGGAGAACCTCTCCAGGGCGCTTCTGCTGATCCTTTTGGCGGTGACCATCATCGCGGGATCACTCTTTGCGCTGCTGTCGGTGCAAACCCCCGGCCCCCCTGACGGTCCTGCCAGGGAATTTCTCTTTTACACCTTTGAAATCTTCTCCGCCTTCGGCACAGTGGGACTTTCCATGGGGGCCACAGGAGAACTCGGCAGCGCCGGGAAGATGATCATCATTTTCCTCATGTTCACAGGCCGAGTGGGCCTGCTCACCCTGGCCTATGCAATCGGAGGAAGGATCCGCCGTTCGGCAACGCGGTACGCAGAAGAAAACATCATGATCGGGTGATACGAAAAAGGAGGGCACCTGCGTTGAAAAAGAAACTCTGTGTCATCGGGTTGGGTAATTTTGGATTCTACATGACACAACAGCTGTTCGAGCTCGGCCACGATGTGATAGCGATCGACAACGACAAGGAGAAGATTCAGGCAATCAAGGAGTACTGCTCCTACGCCTTGCTCGACGACGCTGCCAACAAGGAGTTTCTCACCGATCAGGGCATCACCGAGATGGATGCGGTGGTTGTCGCCATGGGCGAACACTCCCATCTGGCCACACTCGTCACGCTCTTTCTCAAGGAACTGGAGGTTCCAAAGATCGTGGTAAAGGCCGTCAGCGAGGAACACGGACGGATCCTCGCAAAGGTGGGCGCCACAGAGATCATCTATCCGGAAAAGGATATGGCCAAGAGGCTGGCGCACAATCTTTCAAGCCACAATATCCTTGATTTCATCCCACTCTCCGAAAAGTTTTCACTCTCGGAGACGATACCTCCTAAGTCTTTTGTCGGAAAAACAATCATTGATTTGGATATTAGAAATAAATTTCACGTTTCGGTCATAGCCATTAAAAACGACACCAAAGATGAATTCATCCTTGCTCCTTTGGCCAAATATACCATCGAAGCAAATGACAAACTGATCCTGCTGGGGCAAACGGAGGACGTCAACAGAATCATCAACCAAGCCTAAAGAAAAACGACAGCCTTTTGTATGACCGCCATATTTCGCTCACGAGTGCCCGTACCATTGCCCTGCCGCTGAACGGTCTCGGAAAGGGCAGCGAACCCCCGAAGCGTATCGGGGACACCATCACTCCGGTGGAACGAAGGAAAGGTATACCAATGAACAATATGATCCTTCTGGCGGTCTGTTTTCTCCTGGGCATCGTTTTCCGCAAAACCGGGAGGCTGCCCCAGACCACACCAGGGGTATTGAACGCCTATATCATCAACGTGGCCCTCCCGGCGCTGGCGCTGCTCCATATCCACAGCCTCAAGCTCTCGTCGGAGCTGATCTATCCGGCGGTATCGGCCTGGCTGCTCTTCGGCGGGGGATACCTCTTCCTCCGCTGTGCCGGGAAGGTGCTTGGCTTCACCCCGGGTACGGCAGGTGCCCTGATCCTCACCGCCGGGCTGGGCAACACCTCCTTTGTGGGGCTGCCCATGATCGAGGCCTTCTACGGAAGGGAGTACCTGGGGATCGGCATCCTGGTGGACCAGCTGGGTTCCTTTCTGGTGCTGGCCACCCTGGGGATCGCCGTGGCGGTTGCGGCCTCGTCGGGTTCCGCCAGTCCGAAGGAAACCATCCGGAAGGTGCTGCTCTTTCCGCCATTCCAGGCCATGGTGCTGGCCTTCGCGCTGATCCCCCTGCCCTATCCGGAGTGGCTCTCCATGGTGCTGCAGCGGATCGGCGAGACGCTGCCGCCGCTGGCGCTGCTCTCTGTGGGCTTCCAGCTTCGGCTGGGGGACATCCGGGGGGAGCTGGCGCCGCTGTCGGTAGGGCTGTTCTACAAGCTGATCCTCGGCCCCGCGCTGGTGGCGCTGCTCTACGTTGCTGTCCTCGGAGCGGAGGGAACGGTCATCCAGGTGACCCTCTTCGAGGCGGCCATGGCCCCCATGATCACCGGCGCCATCGTGGCCGCCGACCACGACCTGAACCCCGCCCTCTCGGCGCTGATGGTCCCGACTTCCGCGCTACTTCCCTCGCGAATCCCTGGGGATCCAGTGTTTCCAGGGGTTTATTTTTTGGCGACAACTTGTAGTGCCTAAAAATATTCCCTATTGACTTTTTCCGACTCTCGTGCTTCTCTCTCTTCATGTACGTCAGAACGAAATCCTCACCCACCAGTCCCAAAAAGGCGGTTCAGATCATCGAAAGCAGGCGCGTGGACGGCAAGCCCCGCCAGAAGATCGTGCGTCATCTGGGGACCG
>JAIPGA010000103.1 GCA_021736445.1 Synergistales bacterium
GGTGGTGTCCGGCGTCAGCGGATAGTGTCCCCCCAGCAGCTTGACGCCCCAGGCCCCTTCGTCCAGGGAGTGCCGGAGCCTGTTGTCGATCTCGGCATCGGTGAACCCGGTCTTGCCTCCCTCCTCGCCTCTGGTGAAGGCGTCGAGGCAGGCGATGTGCATCCCCGATCCGTGGTCCCTGACATTCTCGATGATATCCGCCACAGGTCCGGCCATGTCGAGCGCCGTGACGACCCCCTCCCGGGCCATCATGCGCAGCCCCGGTGCGCCGCCGATCCAGGAGGAGACGTGCATGTGGGGGTCGATGATCCCCGGGACGATCCACCGTCCCGCCGCATCGACCACCTGGGCGGCGTCGGTCGCATCAAGCTCTTCCCCCACCTCGGCAACCCGGCGCCCGTCAAGGCCGATGTCTCCCTTCCCGTCCCAGCCTCCGGCCGGGTCGATGATCCGTCCGTTTTTGATGAGCAAGGTGTAGTGCATGGTCTTAGCCCCCCATGTAGAGATCCGGCAGCCAGGTGGCGATCTGGGGGAAGATGAAGAGGAAGACCAGCACCACCAGGTCGGCGATGATGAAGGGCAGGACGCCGCTGAAGACATCCTCCACACTGACGTCCTTGCCGGCCACCCCCTTCAGTGCGAAGGCGTTCAGCCCCACCGGCGGTGTCACCGCGCCGATCTCGGCCATCTTCATGGCCACGATGCAGAACCACACCGGGTTGATGCCCAGCTTGACGATCACCGGGAAGAAGATGGGAAAGGAGAACATGAAGAAGGCCGAGGCGTTCATGAACATCCCCAGGAAGAAGAGGATGATCAGGATGAGGATGGTGACCATCATGGGGGAGACATCCATCTGGATGATCGCCTGGGTGAGGTTCGACGGCAGGCGGGTGACCCCAAGGACGCGGCCGAAGTAGAGGGCTCCCACCATGATGGCGAAGATCATGGAGGTGGTCTTGGCCGAATCCTTCAGCGCCTCCCGGATCACGGAAAACTGCTTCAGCTCACCCTTCCAGACCCCGATGAGCAGCGTGAGCAGCGCCCCGACCGCCGCCGCCTCGGTGGGCGTGAAGACCCCCGAGTAGATGCCGCCGAGGACGATGAAGATGAGGACGATGATCGGCCAGATGCGCACCGAGTAGCGTAGCTTCTCCGCAAAGGAGTAGGTGGGCAGATTGACCGCCCTGGGCATGATCCTGGGGTTCGTAGAGGCCCGGTAGATGATGGAGGCCGTGTAGACCGCCGCCGTGAAGAGCCCCGGGACGATGCCCGCCATGAAGAGCAGCCCCACGGACTGGTCGGTGATGATGGCCAGGACGATCAGCACGCCGCTGGGCGGGATCAGCGAGGCGAAGGTGCCGGCCGAGGCGATGCAGCCCAGGGAGAAGGCCTTGTCGTATTTGAGCGCCCGCATCTCCGGCAGGGCCAGTTTGCCGAAGACGGCGGCACTGGCCAGCGAGGAGCCCGAGACGGCGCCGAAGACGGCGCTGGCCCAGCAGGTGGCCACCCCAAGCGAGCCGGGGACCTTGCGGGACCATATCTGGATGGTGTCGTAGGCGTCCTTGGCGAATCCCGCTCTGGCCGCGAAGGAGCCCATCAGAATGAAAAGGGGGAGCACCGTGTAGGTGGGCGTGGCGATGCCGTGGTAGATGGTCTGCCCGATCATGGCCACGGCGGTGTCGAAGCCCATCAGGACGGCGGTCGCTCCCAGACCCACGGCGAAGAAGATGATGAAGATATGGGCCCCTGTCATGAGCAGGACCAGAAAGGCGAGGATGGTCAGTACTCCAATGGACATGTCGGTTTGCCTCCTGTTCTGGATACAGTGGAGAGATGCCGGTCCCGGCCTACAGCATCTCCCCGTATCTGCCGGTTTTCAGAATGGAAACGAGGTGTGCCGCCGCCTGGAGCACAAAGAAGAGCGAGCCGATGAAGATGGCGAATTTGACCGGATAGGTGAGCAGCGGCGCCGTGCCGGGCACGGACTCCCCGCTCTGGTAGGCGCTGATGGCGGTGTTCAGCGCGGCGTAGGTGATGACGCCGCCGATGAAGACGGCCAGCAGGTAGTTGAAGGTATTGAGCGCTCTGGCGACCTTGGGCGGCACCCGTTTGATGATGGCGTTGACCTTGATGTGTTCGTCGTTTTCCTCGCAGTGGCCGAGGCCCAGATAGATGATGGCCAGAAAGACGAAGGTGGAAAGCTCCAGCAGTCCCTGGATCGGCACGCCGAAGAAGCGGGTGATGTAGTTGACGGTCAGCAGGATCATGATGATGCTCAGGAACCAGCTGCTCAACTCCGCGAAGAACTGATTGATTTTGACCAGTAGGTGACCCAATGCGTTCTCCCCCTTCGAGAAAGGTGTCTGTCCGCAATGACGGTACTGGACTCGGGATCCTCCTGGCGGCCTGGCGTATGGTATGAAAGCGGGTTCTATAAAAAGGAGGCGGGCGTATCAAGCGGCCCCTGATGCCGCCGGGAGCGTGTCCTTCGAGAATCCGCCATTGCGTGCGGAAGCCGGCCCTGCTGCTTGTCCTGCAGGAGGGAAACAGTATGCTGCCCCGCCTGCGGGGGCGGGGCAGCATAGGGGTGTCGGGTTCCGGTGGTTACTGTTTCGCCTCTTCCATATACATACCGACGTCCTTGATGAACTGATCGCCGTTCTCGACGCCGGCATCCTCGGCCTTCTCGGCCAGTTCCTGCTTCAGCGTGCTGATGATCGGCAGGTTCTGCCAGGTCTTCACGTCCTCCTCGTCGGCCATGACGACCTCTTCGCCCTTCTCCCTGAAGAGCTCGACCTGATTCTGGTACTCGCTGTCGAACATGGGACCGAAGCGCTCGTTCACCTTCTCGACGGCAGCCGAGATCTGATCCTTGGTCTCCCGGGAGAAGCCGTCCCACACGTCCTGGTTGATGGTGTAGGTGAAGGCCAGCCAGAGCCCCAGCTTCTGGGAGGTGAAGGTGTAGGGGGCCACCTCGTAGAACTTCTGTCCCGAGCAGGCGGCGATGTTGGTGAACACGGCGTTGATGGTGCCCGTCTGCATGGCCATGTAGCAGTCGGTGAAGGGGACGGAGACCGGCGTGGCGCCGAGGTCGCCCAGCATCCGCAGGTAGGCCTCGCTGGAGGCGCGGATCTTCATGCCCTTGAAGTCGTCGATGTCGTCCACGGGCTTGGTGGAGCTCAGAGCCAGCGGCGTGGGGAAGTACTGCCAGAGGATCCTCTGGTTGTACTGCTCGATCTCCTCCTCGACCACCGGATAGTTCTTGTACATCCGGTCCATGACCTCTACCTTCTGCATGTGTTTGGGCGGTGACTCCGTGTACACAAGCAGTCCGGAGTGGATGGGCAGCTGTCCGGGGTAGTATGCGGGGTTCACATCGCCGATATCAACAATGCCCATCTTCACGGAATCCAGCACCTCGCCGCCGGCGGCCAGCGATTCGCTGTAGTAGATATCGATCTTGACCTTGCCGTCGGTGGCCTTCTCGATCTCCTCTTTCAGCAGCCGTGCGCCTACGCTCCGGTAGACGCCCCCCGGATGGTGCGTCGAGAGCTTCAGGGTGACCGTGTCATCCGCTGCCAGGGCGAACCCCGCCGCCATGGCGACACAAAAGATAGCCAGTACCGCGATCCTGAGTAGCTTCACACAAATCTCCTCCTCGCTAACTGTTTTGTATACTTACCTGAAAAATCATACAATCTTGCGGTGGGGATTGCAAGATTGTGCTTCCGTTCATTTGCTGGGGTGCGGTGGTTCTCTCCCGGAACAAAACCTTTTCCTTGCATGATCCGCAGGCGATGCCCTAGGGTACGTTGCATCGCAGGGACAACCGCGAAAGACCAAGGGAGGGGTACGATGCTTGCTTTTCTCAACGACTGGTTCGGTGTCTTCCCGATCATAGCCGGCATCCACGGCTTGCTGATGGCCTACGGGGTGCTGCCGAGGAATCCCGGGGATCTGGAGAAGGCGCGGCGGTGGCGCAGGAAGTACGGCAGGCTGATGAAGATCGTGGGGCCTGTGCTGATCGGCTACGGCGTTGTCGATCTTTTGGGGTTCCTGGATTAGCGCCAAAGCGGCGGACAGAGCGGTGCATTGATCGCTGAGGCGGTCCGGAGCGCTGCTCTGTTATCCTCGTAAAATTGAATGCAACGTATACGTCGGAGTCTCTGAAAATACATGGTATACTCGCGGAAAATCCGACGGATCGGAGAGGGGGTGAGGCATGGCGGCCGGAACGAGTACGGATCAGGTGCGCAACCATATTGTCCGGCGCATTCTGGAAGGGGCCCTGTCCCCGGGCCAGCGCCTGCCGGAGGATCATATCGCTGCGGCGCTGGAGTGCAGCCGGACACCGGTGCGGGAGGGCCTGCGGCGTCTGGAGCGGGACGGCGTGGTGGTCTTTGTCCCCGGCGGAGGAGTGCGGTTGGCCGCGCCGACGCTGCAGGAGATGATCGACGCCTACGAGGTGCGCACCGATCTGGAGTGCATGGCGGTGCGCAAGGTGGGGGAGCACCTGACCCCGCTGATCGCCTGCCGTATCCGGGAGCTGACCGATCCTTCCGCGATTGCCGGAGGCCACGAGTTTCCCGACCTGGACGCCCGGTTCCATCTGCGCATCGCCGAGGAGAGCGGCAATGCGGCGCTGCGGGACACCCTGGAGCTGCTTCTGGCGCGGACCACGGTCTATCGGCTGCTCTTCGGCGGGAGTACGAGCAAGGATATCGCCGAGATCTGCGCCGAACACGCCGCCGTTGTCGAGGCGCTGGAGCAGGCCGATGAGGAAGGCGCCGCGGCGCTGATGCGGCGGCACCTGGAGTTCGGTGTGAGCGAGGTGATCGGCGAGGCGAAACGACGGGATCCATCCTGAACGGAGACACCGGAGCGGCGTGACGGCGCTTCGGGAGGGCTCCACCAACCGAGAGAGGAGTGAACAACATGCAGCAACAGGGCGGCAATCTGCAACAGAAGGTCACGGGCGGGGAGATGATGAAGTTTCTCATCCCTTCGCTGACCGGTGCGGTGCTCTTCCTCATGCCGATTCCCACCGACGGGCTGCTCAACACACCGCTGGGGATCGCCATTGACTTCGGCAAGGCGGTCTTCAAGGACTGGCTCCCCTTCCTGGCCATGCTCATCGTCATCGCCGGCAGCCTGGTGACGCTTGTCTCCATCGCCTTCAAGCCTCATTTCATCCGGAAGAACCAGTTTGCCCGGGATCTGTTTATCTGTTCCCCCTTCTGGGCGATCTCCCGGTTCGCCGGCGCTGTCCTCTACGTGATGATCTACTACAAGATCGGTCCGGAGATCATCTGGAACATGGACAACGGCGGGACGCCGGGGATGATCCTGGCTCCGGCGCTGCTGGTGGTCTTCATCATCCTCGCCGGGATCATCCCCCTGCTGACCGATTTCGGCCTCATGGAGTACGTGGGGACCATGGCCCGGCCTGTCATGAAACCGCTGTTTACCATTCCCGGACGGGCCGCCATCGACTGCATGGCCTCCTGGGTGGGCAGCAGCTCCGTCGGTGTGGTCATCACCACCAAGATGCACGACGAGGGCTACTACAGCGACCGGGAGGGGGCGATCATCGCCACCACCTTCTCGGTCATCTCCATCCCCTACATCTATCTGATGGCCGACTTCGTTGGTCTGCCGGAGATGTACTTCCAGATCCTCATCTCCATCTACGCCGTCACCTTCCTGCTGGCGCTGGTCATGCCCCGGATCTGGCCGCTGCGCTCCATGGCCGATACCTACTCCGGAAGGAGCGGCGAGCGCCTCAAGGAGGACATCCCCGAGGGCTTCACCCTCACCCAGTGGGCGCTGCGGGCGGCGGTGGACAAGGCCCGAGACCAGGGGGTCCACACCGTTCTGAGCACCTGCTTCAAGACCTTCACCAATCTTGTGGTGAGCACCATGCCCCTTGTTGTATCATGGGGGACAGCGGTATTGATTGTGGCCAACAGCACGCCGATCTTCGACTGGATCGCCGCGCCCTTCGCCTGGATGCTTGCGCTCATGCAGGTGCCCGAGGCGGTGGGGACGGCGCCGGCCTTCGTGCTGAGTTTCGCCGACCAGTTCCTGGCGGCGGTGGTCGGATCGGCCCGGGAGGCGGCGGTGGCCAAGTTCATGTGCGCAGGCATCTCCGCCACGGGGCTGATCTACATGACGGAAGTCGGGGTGCTGATCATGAATTCCTCCATTCCCCTCGGCTTCGGTCGGCTGACCTTCATCTACCTGGTCCGGGCGGTGGCCACAGTCTTTCTCCTGGCACCCCTGGCCATCTACTTCGTGGGCTAGGTGACGACGGAAACGAGGTGACCGAGTATGGAAGTCCTCACGGTACGACAGGGAAGGGAGACCATCCGGTGGGAGACGGACCTTCCCATGATCCACCCCAGAACATCCAGTGAACAGGTGCCCATGACGAGCCCGGCGGAGGCGCTGGCCTCCCCGATCGGCTCGCCGGGGCTTGCGGAGCTGGCGTCGCAGGCGAGGCATGTGGCCGTGGTGCTGCCCGATGCCACCAGGGGCTGGCAGCGTGTTCCCGATATGGCCGAGCCGCTCCGGGAGGAGCTGGAGCGCGGCGAGCCCAAGGATGTCACCTGGGTGATCGGCGGGGGACAGCACCGTCCCGCCACGGAAGAGGAGATCGACGGCCTGCTGCGACACGCCCGGCGGGAGGACGATCTCGTGGTGGTCCACGATCCCGGTCTGGTGGAGAGCCTCGACTGCTCCACCTCCCGGGGCACCCCGGTGGCGGTAGCCCCCGAGGTGGCCGAAGCGGATCTCGTGGTGGTGGTCGGCGGGATCAACTACCACGACCTGGCGGGCTTCTCCGGCGGCCGCAAGGGTGTCATCCCCGGCGTGAGCGCCACGGGAAGCATCCAGCACAACCACGCCCTGGGGCTCACCGGGGAGGGCTTCCACGCCACCGTCACCGGCGGTGTGCGGGAGGGCAACCCCGTCCACGAGGACATGATGGAATTCCTGAACCTGGTCTTCGGTGAGGATCGGCGGGGCTTTCTGCTCAATACGGTGAACGACCGCGAGGGGACCCCGGCGACCCATGTGGCCGGTGATCCCGTGGAAGCCTGGGAGGAGGGCATCCGCCGTGCGGTGGTCCTGCAGTCGCTCTACGTGGACGCCCCCTGCGGGATGGCCGTGGTCTCCAGCGGCGGCTACCCCCAGGATATCGAGCTCTATCAGTCCACCAAGGCCCTCACCGCCGTCTACGACGCGCTGACCCCCGATGCGGGCATCGTGCTGGTGGCGGGCCTCCAGGAGGGCATGGGCACGGAGATCTTCGGCCACACCATGCGTCTGGCCATGGAGGACTTCCACGCCGCCATGGAGGAGCTGCGGGCGGACTTCACCATCCCCGCCTACATCGCCGTGAAGACGGTCTACGAGCTCCGCGACCGGCGCTGCGCCCTGGTGACCCCGTCGACGGAGGTGGCCTTCCCCGGCCTGATCACCGAGAGCCTCACCGAGGCCGTGGACCATGTACAGGGAGAGGGGCACCCCGATTCGGTGCTCTATGTCCCCTCGGGCAACGTGGTGCACGCCATGGTGGCCGGATAGGCGATCTCTCCAGAGACAAGATGGTAGTGTGAGTGGACAGACTCCGGTTTGCCCGGAGAAGCGAGCCGGCGCTTGCCCCGATCGGGG
>JAIPGA010000104.1 GCA_021736445.1 Synergistales bacterium
CTGCGTCTCCTCGGGGAGATGACGGAACGTCTTGAAGGTGCGGTGCGACGATGAATCTCGAGAGCCAGCTACGGACGCTCGGTCTGGAACAGGGCGCCACAATGGACGAGGTGCGGGCCGCCTTCCGGCGACTCGCCCGGACCTGCCATCCCGATGTGGCCGGCCCCGGTTCGTCGCGGCGTTTCCAGGAGATCGCCGCGGCCTATGTGGCTCTCCGGAAGGAGCTGGACCACGAGCATCAGGGGGTGGGCGGAACCCGGCGGCCCGGCCGGCAGGGCGATGTCTCGGAGGAGAAACCCCCGCGGCACTTCTGGAAGGGCGCCGCGGAGCCCTTCGTGCGCTGGCTCCGCCGGAGGCGGGAGCGATCGGCGCGAAAGCGGCGGGACCGGGAGGCGGTGGAGCGGCGCTCCCGGGAACGGGAAAAGCAGCGCCGGATTGCTGTCACCGCCACGCTGGAGGAGGCGAAGCGACGGCTGAATCTGCTCCTTGCTCTGGATGAAGCGGAGCGGGCGCGGGAACAGATGGTGCGGGAGGCGGCGCTCCACCGTCTGCGGAGCAAGCATCCGCGGGTGCGTCTGCTGGCGCTGGGGACCCTGGTGGAGTATCTGGACGACAAGAAGGTCGTGGAGGGGGTGGCCGACCTGCTCACCCTGCGGGCGCCCGAGGAGGAGGAGCTGCTCCTCCTGCTGGCCCGGAACCCCCAGGCCTCGGTCCGCAGGGTGATCGCCAGGGCACTGGCGGTCCACGGCGCGCGAATGGAAACAGGATGCGCCTTCCGCTATCTCGGCTGGATCCGGATGCTACGCCGGCGGGCGGATCTCCTGGAGCCGCTGCTGGACCACCCCTCACCCGACGTGCGGGGGAAGGCGATCTCCCTGTGGGAGCGGGACAGCCCCCTCCCCGGGCTGCACATCCTCCGCCCGCTGCTGCAGTCCCCGGAGAAGGAGGTGCTGGTGCCCCTTCTGCACCTGCTGCGGAACAGGGAGTGCCCGCCCATTCTCGCGGGGTCCCTGCGACGGCTGGCCGCCGAACATCAGGATATTGCCGTCCGAACCCTGGCTTCGTCGCTTGTCTCCCGGGGCGCCACCAGGTACAATACAAACGGCACCCGAAGGGAGTGAGCAATGCCCCTTGAGTCGTTGTATGTTTTGCCAGATCGCATCCGGTGAAGCAGAGGCGGACATCGTGTATCAGGACGACAACGTGGTAGCCTTTCGGGATCTCGCCCCACAGGCGCCCGAGCATGTCCTGGTGATCCCCCGGCAGCATGTGGCCTCTGCGGCGGAGGTGGAGGACCCCACCCTCTGGGGAACGTTGATGGATGCAGTGGTTCGGGTGGCGCGTGAGATGGGTATGGAGCGCCGAGGGTACAGGATCGTCGTGAACTGCGGTCGCGAGGCCTGTCAGACGGTGCACCACCTGCACGTCCATCTGTTGTCGGGTCGACCCTTCAGTTGGCCCCCAGGATAAGAGCTGACGAAAAAGAAAGGGGGGAACCAGGTTGACCCAGATTCGACGAAGAGACAATGAATCCATCGATGACGCACTGAGGCGTTTTAAACGCCGGGTTCAGAAAGTCGGGGTCTTGAAAGAGGCGCGGCGCCACGAGCACTACGAGAAGCCCAGCGAGATGAAAAAGCGCAAGAAGGCCGCCGCTTCCAGGAACGCCCGGAAGAAGCGGTAGGAGACCGTACAGATAATGTGGCGAGACAGCGGGGGTGGCGGTGTCCATCCCCGCTCCCGTTATATTGTGACAGAAAACCTTGGGGAGCGTTGGTGCCCATGCGTTGTCCCAGCTGTGGATCCCCCGAGACGCGGGTGGTGGAAACGCGCACCGCCGAGGAGGGACGGGCCATCCGGCGACGTCGCCTCTGCGCGCACTGCGGGGTACGCTTCACCACCTACGAACGGGTGGAGGAACGGCCGCTGCTTCTGGTGGTGAAAAAGGACGGGAGACGGGAGTCCTTCAGCCGCGGGAAGCTGGTCCGCGGTTTCGGCAGGGCCTGCGAGAAGCGTCCCGTCTCGGTGGAGATGATCGAGGAGGCGGCCTCCCGCATCGAACACCAGTTCCAGCGGGAGGGGCTCGGCGAGGTGGCCAGCACGGAGATCGGCGAACGGGCCATGGAGGAGCTGCGCAGGCTTGACAAGGTGGCCTATGTCCGCTTTGCTTCCGTGTACAGGGAGTTCGCCGACCTGCACGGCTTCACCCGGGAGATCGGCAAACTCCTGGAGGAGAAGACATGACCCCCTCTGTCTTCCGGCAATCCGCCGGAGAGGCGGGGACCCCTGCGACGGAAGGATGGGAAGGTCCGTGACCACGAAGGCACTCAATCTCCCCAATGCGCTGAGTCTGCTCAGGGTCTTTCTGGCCCCCCTGGTGATGGTCTTTCTCACCCTGCGCATCAATATGCCGGTGACGGTCCTGGCCCCGCTGGGGGTCGTCGTCAGCTACGGAGACCTGCTGGCCGGCATCGTCTTCATCCTGGCGGCGCTCACCGACACCGCCGACGGCTACATCGCCCGCAAGCACGGCATCGTCACCAACCTGGGCAAGTTCATCGACCCCCTGGCCGACAAGATCCTCATCGTGGCCGCCCTGGTCTCGCTGGTGGAGCTCCAGCGTCTTCCCGCCTGGATCGTGGTGGTCATCCTCTCCCGGGAGTTCATCGTCACGGGGTTGCGGATGGTGGCCGCCGCGGAGGGGACCGTCATCGCCGCCTCCCTGTGGGGGAAGGCCAAGACGGTCAGCCAGATCGTGGCCATCTCGCTGATGATCCTCAACCTGCCCGGCGGCTGGGCCGCCATGCTGGTGGCGCTCCTTTTGACGGTGGCCTCCGGGATGGACTACCTGATGAAAGGCCGGGATCTCCTCTCCCAGACCGACTGACCTATTTCCTCCCTGTCAGCTTTCCCCAGAAGAAGAGCTGGAAGAGCACCACCAGGATCCCGGCGGCGAGACCGATGCCGCGGAGGATCCAGCCGAAGCTCCAGAAGGCCGCCAGCGCCGTGACCGTAAAGGGGGCGGTGAGCCAGACCACATCCATGGCGGCGGTGAAGAGGGTGAAGGTCACCGTGGTGCGGCTGGCGTGGGTCTCCCGGCTGAGCAGGGTGTAGAGCAGCGGGTAGGAGATCCCCATGCCGACGCCGTTGACCAGTCCGCCGACGAGAAACGCCGGGGTGGACGCCCCCCAGGTGGCCACGATGATCCCGGCCATCAGGGCGCCGAAGGAGGGCAGCAGCAGTCTGGCCCCCAGCCGGTCCACGATGTCGGCCAGAAAGAGGCGCACCCCCACTGCCGCCAGGGAGCTGGTCCAGAGGAAGGCGCTGGCCAGGGTGCCCCACTCCTGGGCGGCGTTGGCGATAAAGGGCCGTATGGGGGCGACGCTGCAGGCGAAGAGCGCCCCGGAGAGCAGAACCCCCGCCAGGGGACCGCTCAGATGGGTCTCCCTGATGGCCGTCCACATGGACACCCGTTCGTCTTCGGCGTCGGTGAAGGCGGCCAGCCGGCTGGTGAGGAAGACGGCCACCACGGCGCCGGCCAGGGCGATCAGCATGGTTGCTCTGGCGTGTCCGGCGAGGATCAGAAGCTCCCCCACCGGCATCACGACGATCTGGGGAAGCAGCGGGGCGAGCCCCGCGATGCCGAAGCCCCGGCCCCGAATCTCCGGCGGCAGGGCCCGCGCCTGATGGAGGGCGTTGGCCAGGACGATGATGCCCCACCCGACGCCCTGCAGACAGCGTCCCAGGATGATCAGCGGATAGAGATAGGTGGCCACCAGGAGGAGGGTCCCGCCCACCAGGAGGGCGTTGCCCGCCACCAGGCTGGTCCGCGTGCCGTGGCGGTGGATGAAGTGGTTCGACCAGGGGCGGGTTCCCAGCAGCGCCACCTCGAAGAGGGTCCAGGCGATCCCGATCTTCACGGGGGTCATGCCCCGCATGGAGAGCACCAGCGGATAGAGGAAAAAGAGCCCCAGACAGCTGTAGCTGAACAGCGAGGCGATAAAACATCTCCGGGATTCCCGGGGCAGAGCATTCCAGCCGAACAACGCCACCACCTCCATCGCGAAACGGCGGAAACAGACGGAACCGCCGGCGGAACGCCGGCGGACATCGTGCTATACTACCACAAGAAGAGTGCAGCAGATATGCCCGAGACGAGCCTCCAGCAGAGCCCAAAGACCAGAAGCTTGAGGAGGTCGTGTGATGGTGGAACATATCCAGCCGGAGCCCTTCCGGATCCGAATGGTCGAACCGGTGCAGGTACCGGACAGCGAGGAGCGCGAGGAGGCCCTCGCGGCGGCCCGGTTCAACATGTTCGGTCTGCAGTCGAAGGATGTCTATATCGATCTGCTGACCGACTCCGGAACGGGAGCCATGAGCAAGTACCAGTGGGCTGCGCTCCTCATGGGCGACGAGGCCTACGCCGGCGCCGACAGCTTCGCCCATCTGAAAGAGGCCGTCCGGTCCGTCCTGGGCTTCCCCCAGGTGATCCCCACGCACCAAGGACGTGCCGCCGAGAACGTGGTCTTCGGCAGTCTGGTGAACGAGGGCGACATCATCCCCTTCAACATGCCCTTCGACACCACCCGGGCCCACATCTTCAACCGGGGGGCCACGCCGGTGGAGTGCGTGATCGACGAGGCCTACGAGCCCGCGTCGGAGCATCCCTTCAAGGGCAACGTGGATATCGCCAGGCTGGAGCAGACCGTGGCCGACTACGGCAGAGAGCGGATCCCCTTCATCATGGTGACGCTCACCAACAACTCCGGCGGCGGCCAGCCGGTGAGCCTGGAGAACCTCCGGGCCGTAGCCACCGTGGCCGCACGGCACGGCATCCCCCTCTTCCTGGACGCCGCCCGCATGGCGGAAAACGCCTACTTCATCAAGATGCGCGAGGAGGGCTGCGGGGACTATTCCGTGGCGGAGCTCCTCCGGCTGACCATGGACACCGCCGATGCCATCACCGTCTCCTGCAAGAAGGACCCCCTGGTGAACATCGGCGGCATGATCTGCTGCCGCACCGAGGAGATGTACTACAAGCTGGTCCCGCGGGTGATCCTCTTTGAAGGCTTCGCCACCTACGGCGGGCTCGCCGGGCGGGATCTGGAGGCCCTGGCGGTGGGGCTGCGGGAGATGACCGACGAACACTACATGGCCCACCGTGTCGCCCAGGTGCGCTACCTCAGCGGACTGCTGGATGAAGGCGGCGTCCCCCACGTCAAACCCGCCGGAGGACACGCCGTCTTCATCGACGCGGCGGCCTTCCTCTCCCATATCCCCCGGGAGATGTACCCCGCCGACGTGCTCTCCGTGGAGGTCTACCGCGAGGGGGCGATCCGGGGGATCGGGCTCGGCGCGCTGGCCTTCGGGACCAGAGACAGGGAGACCGGGGAGATGTGCCTTCCCCGGCTGGAGCTCTACCGTCTGGCGATCAACAGGCGGACCTACACCAACAGCCATATGGAGTATGTGGCCCGGCAGATTGTCAATGTCTACAACCGGAGGAGTTCGATCCAGTACGGTCTGGAGATCGACTACGAGCCGCCTGTGGAGGGGCTGAAGCACTTCCTCGCCCATCTCCGTCCGGCGTCGCTCGCCTGAGGCGCGGTGCGGAGCGCAGCTCGGGACGCGGGAGACGGAAGGCAGACCATGACCGGGGCCGTCGGTGCCCCGGTCTGATTTTTTGACGCTCTCTTCCTCCGGGGCATATAATACAGTACCGGCTGGACAAGACGGCCGATTCGTTATCGAGGTGAACGCAGATGCTGCAGACAGTCAAACGCGCCCTGGGGTTCGACCCCAACGCCAAGGCGCTCAAGCGGTACAGATCGCGGGTGGAACGTATCAACGCGCTGGAGGAGACGGTGGCGGGCCTCAGCGACGCCGAGCTGGCGGCGCGGGGTCCGGCATTCAAGGAGCGCCTCGCCGACGGCGAAAGCGTGGACGAGCTGCTGGACGAGGTCTTCGCCGCCGTCCGGGAGGTGGCGAAGCGAACGGTGGGCATGCGCCATTTCGATGTGCAGCTCATCGGCGGAATGGCCCTCCACGAGGGACGGATCGCCGAGATGAAAACCGGCGAAGGAAAGACGCTGGCGGCGACCCTCGCCGTGGTCCTGAACGGCCTCGCCGGCGAGGGTGTGCATCTGGTGACGGTGAACGACTACCTGGCCAAGCGCGACGCCCGGTGGATGGGCCCCATCTACCGCTTTCTGGGCCTTTCGGTGGGCTTTCTGGAGCCCTTCATGGCTCCCGAGCAGCGGCAGGAGGCCTACGGGGCCGACATCACCTACGGTACCAACTCGGAGTTCGGCTTCGACTACCTCCGGGACAACATGGCGGCGCACCCCTCGCAGCTGGTGCAGCGGGGGCACGCCTACGCCATCGTCGACGAGGTGGACTCCATCCTCATCGACGAGGCGCGGACGCCGCTGATCATCTCCGGTCCCTCCGAGGACTCGCCGGAGCCCTACATCAAGGCCAACCGGGTGGCGAGCCAGCTCCGGAAGGACAAGCACTTCGAGATGGACGAGAAGGAGCGGAACATCGCCCTCACCGAGGAGGGCATCGCCCGCTGCGAGCAGGTGCTGCAGGTGAAGGAGCTCTTCACCGAGCTGCACCAGTCGGAGATGGGCCACCGGATCGTCCAGGCCCTGAAGGCCCAGCACCTCTTCCAGCGGGACGTGCACTACGTGGTCAAAGATGGCGAGGTGGTGATCGTCGACGAGTTCACCGGCCGGCTCATGGAGGGCCGGCGCTTCTCCGACGGACTGCATCAGGCCATCGAAGCCAAGGAGAAGGTCCAGGTGGGCAAGGAGAACCAGACCTACGCCACCGTCACCCTCCAGAACTACTTCCGCATGTACAGGAAGCTCGCCGGCATGACCGGGACGGCCGCTACGGAGGAAGAGGAGTTCACGGAGATCTACAACCTGCCTGTGGTGATCATCCCCACCAACATGCCCATGATCCGGGAGGACCACGCCGACGTGATCTTCCGTACCAAGCGGGAGAAGTTCCAGAGCGTGGCCGACGAGGTGGCCGAGGCCCACGGCCGGGGACAGCCGGTGCTGGTGGGGACCACGTCCATCGAGACCTCCGAGCTGATCAGCAAGCTGCTGAAGGCCAGGAGGATCCCCCACGAGGTGCTCAACGCCAAGTACCACGAGAAGGAGGCGGCCATCGTCGCGCAGGCGGGCCGCGAAGGCGCCGTGACAGTGGCCACGAACATGGCGGGCCGCGGGACGGACATCGTGCTCGGCGGCAGCCCCGAGGCCCTGGCCGACGAGGAGGCCGCCAGGAAG
>JAIPGA010000105.1 GCA_021736445.1 Synergistales bacterium
CTGACAAGCCCCCGGATGGCCTCCTCGTCGGGGGCGTCGATCCCTTCGGCCTCGATGGCGGTATCGCCGCCCTCGGGGAGGTCCGCCTCGAAGCCCGGCCGGGCGTCGGCGACGATCACCTTCCCCACCCCCGGGGACCGGACAAGGTCGTGGACCGCCGCCCGTCCCTGCAGGCCGTAGCCCAGGACGAGTACGGTGTGTCCCGTATGGTTCATGATCCCACACTCCTTTGCGGATGCGTTGATGTATCCATCGCCGGTGGGCCAGGAAAAAACCCGCCAGAGCGGGTGCGTTGATGTATACATCGTTGTGCCGATCATAACCCCCTTTGCCGGGGCTGTCAATCCCTCTGCCTTACTGGTTTGTCAACAGAAGCTGGCGGTAGGTGTAGCGGATATGGTCGGCCATGGCTTCCCGGGCCGCCGCGGCGTCACGTTTCTGCAGGGCCTCGATGACGGCGGCGTGCTGCACCGGGGTCTGCTGGGGGAGGAAGAGCTCCGAGTGGTGGTAGAAGCTGTCGAAATAGAAGATGTAGACATTGGACCGCCAGAACATGTTGCGGCACCAGCGCTCCAGGTAGGGGTTGCCCGAGGCGCGGGCGATCCCCAGGTGCAGGGCCTCGTTGACCTCGGCGAAGCTCTCCCGCTCGCGGTTGGCCACGGCGTCGCGGTCGGGGCCGGAGAGGGCGGCCAGATCGGCCAGCGTGCTGTCGGCGGCGTGTTCGGCGGCCAGGGCGGCGGCGTTGCCCTCCACCACCTCCCGGGCGGTGAAGACGTGCTCCGCGTCCTGGGGCGAGGGGATGGGGATGCGGCAGCCCTTCTTGGGCATCTTCTCCAGAAAGCCTTCGGTGATCAGCTTGTGCAGCGCCCGGCTCACCGGCGTGCGGCTCATCTCAAACCGTTCGGCGAGGTGCTGCTCCAGCAGGAAGTCCCCGGGTCTGTACTCACCGGTGAGGATCAGGTGCAGGATCGATTTGTAGGCGCGTTCCTCGGCGTTTTCCCTGGCCATGTGCGTGGGCTCCTTGTCGGTGGTCTCCGGCCGCGGCGGCACCGCAGCCGTCGTTGAAGATGACCTTCATTCTCTGCCAGAGCCCCGGGACTGTCAAGAACGCCGTCCGCGCTGTTACCTCCCCGCAAGGAACGGTGCGCGGCAGGCGAAAGGGTGGAAAAGGGGCGGCCGATCTGCCCCGGGAGGTACGGGTGGTTCCCGCCGCCGCGGCCGCCGGTCTGTTGCCGGAGGGATTGGGTCGATCCGGGGTTGTGTGGTTATAACGGTTATGCCACTTTCTTATCCAAACCACTTTGGGAGGAATGACCATGCAATCCGGGAGTCTCTACCTGACGTTGAGCTCGCTCTGTGTCGTCGTGAACCTTGTCCTTGGCACCATTGTCTCGTCCATGAAGATCCCCCTGCTTTTCCTGGACACCATCGGCACCATCTTCGGCGCCGCCCTGATGGGGCCCCTCTACGGCGTGATGATCGGCGCGTCCACCAACATCATCCAGGGGGCGCTGACCAACCCCCGGACGATCCCCTTTGCCCTGGTCAACATGGCCATCGGCCTGGTGGTGGGTCTGGTGGCCAGAAAGAAGGGCTTCTCCCTCCCCGTGGCGCTGGTGACCGGCCTCGTCCTGGCCGTGCTGGCCCCGCTGATCGGCACGCCCATCGCCATCTGGCTCTACGGCGGCCTCACCGGCGGCGGGATGGACCTTGTCTTCGTCTGGCTCCGGACCACCGGGCAGAGCATCTTCACGGCGGCCTTCCTGCCCCGCATCGCCGGCAACCTCCTGGACAAGGTGGTCAGCTGTCTGCTGGTGTCGGTGCTCTTCCTCAAGCTGCCGCCCCGCATCCTGGCCCTGAATCCCAGGCTGAAGGCCAGAGAATAGGGAGACCGCCATGGAACGGAGCGGCACCACCGTGGTCCTGGCCCACTGCCTCTGCAACGCCAACGCCATCGTCGCCGGCCTCGCCCGCTACCCGGGGGCCATCCGGCAGCTCCTGGTGCCCATTGTGGAGGAGGGCGTGGGCATCATCCAGCTCCCCTGTCCGGAGACCACCTACCTCGGGGCGCGGCGCTGGGGGATGACTGTGGAGCAGTACGACACCCCCGGCTACCGGCGGCACTGCCGGAGGCTCTTGGAGCCCTGCCTGGACCAGATCGAGGACGCCCTGGCCGCCGGGCAGAACCTGCTGGGGGTGCTCGGCGTGGAGGGCAGCCCCAGCTGCGGCGTGGAGACCACCTGCCGTGGCTGCGAAGGCGGCGAACTGGGCGACGAGGCGCGCTACCGGCGCAACCGGGAGCGGATCGCCGCCGCTCCGGGAAGCGGCGTCTTCATGGCGGTGCTGCGGCGGATGCTCGACGAACGGGGCCTTTCCCTGCCCCTTGCGGATGTCTCCAACGGCGATCCCTCCAGGGCGGCCTGGCCGCTCGCCAGGGAGCGGCTGGCCCGCCGGGGCTAGGCGACGTTCCGCGCTACCGTTACGGAAGAACCTCCCCCGGGGTGACTACGGTCGCTCCGGGGGTCCGCGCCTGGACACCGAGGCAGGGACCGCCTCCAGTGCCCCTGGTGCCGCCGCGGCGGTCGCTGCATCGTCGCCACATCCCTCCCCAGCCCTGACATTTCCCGGCAGATTTTCGAAAACGTACGCTTGTTCTTCCTCTTTCGCTGCGATATATTTGTTGCCAATGCCGACTATATTCACTACAAAACTATCATTCCATAGCCGTTGGGACTACTCCCGGCGGCGTCCTGCAGAATGGAGCGTGACAGCCATGGACAGAGTACGGCCCCTGGAGGGCAAGGTCACCGTTGTGACCGGCGCCGGAGGGGGGATCGGCCGGGCGATCTGCAGCCACTTCGCGTCGCTGGGTTCCCGGGTCTACCTCTGCGACATCGGCGACACCGCCGATCTCGCCGCGGAGATCAACCACGCCGAGGGCGGCGAATACGCCCTTCCGGCGGTCTGCGACATCGCCGATCCCGGAGCGGTGGGGGAGATGTTCGCCCGCATCGACCGCGACGGCGGTGCGGACATCCTCGTCAACAACGCCGCCGTGCAGGGGCCCAAAGGTCCCAAGCGGTTTCCCGCCATCACGCCGGAGGGCTTCCGCAGCACCCTGGACATCGACCTCTCCGGCGCCTTCTACTGCATCCGCCACGCCCTCCCCGCGATGAGAGAGAAAGGCTGGGGGCGGATGCTCTTCACCGCCGCGCCGCTCTCCTCCTCGGGCATCCCCTCGCCATACCTGGCCGGCAAGGCCGGGTTCATCGGCATGGCCAGACAGATCGCCGGGGCCTGCGACGACGAGGGCATCCGTACCTTCGCCCTGGCGCTGCGGCACGTGGACACGCCCATGATCCGCCGGGTCATCGAGAGCCGCGGCGGGAACGTGGAGGAGGGCATCGCCGGGATGCACGCCAAGTCCCTCACCGGGTCGATGATCACCCCCGGGGAGATCGCCCGGCTCTACGGACACTTCGCCGCCGCCCCCACCAGGGCGGTGCGGAGCGTGTCGCTGCTCGCCGACGGCGGGATCACCTACCTCAGATGACCCAGAGGCCGGAAATGGAGGAGTTAACCGTGCACCCAGCAAAGGATGAAACCGCGATGAACTGTCTGGTCCTCGGCGATGAGGGCGCCCTGGGCCGGGAGGTGACGGCCTGGCTGGAGGAGCGCTGCGCCGCCGTGGAGTCCGCGCCGCTGGCCGGCGTCGCCCCCGCGGACCTTGTCTCCGGCGGGGAGGCGCAGGACCCCGGGGAGATCGCCCGGAGCATCCGGGCCTTTGCGGGGGTCGCCGACTCCCTGGACGGCCTGGTGCTCTGTCCGCCGCTGGAGGAGCTGCGCGCCGCCCTGGAGGACGCCCCGCCGGACGACGCCCTCTGGGGGCGGCTGGTGGATGCCTGGATCATGGGGATCTTCCACGCCCTGCGGGAGGCGGTGCCCCTGATGACCGCCCGGGGCGGCGGCCGGGTGGTCCTCTTCGGCAGCACCCGGGGCTACACCGGCGAAGGCGAGGGCGAAGGCAGGGTTGCGCCGGGCGGCACGCTCTACGAGGCGGCGCTGTCCAGCGCCGTCACCGGCATGATGACCTCCATCGCCAGGGACGTGATCCCCCAGGGGGTCGCCGTCCACGGCATCGCCCTGGGGGAACGCAGCGGGAACTGGACCGAGGAGATCGGCTGGGCCCTGGACCTCTGGCTCTCCGGCCTGGGCGACTATGCCTGCGGCCAGATCTACCGGATCTACTAACGCAGAGTGACTGCTATGGAGGTGGAGAATATGGACGGAAGACTGAACGACGCCGACCGGCGGGCCATCCTGGAGGACTGGGGGCTTGCCGGTCTGGAGGGGGAAGCGCTGCGGACCGGCATCTTCGAGAGGGTGCGGGACATCCCCTTCGGGCGGGCCGGCTCCCGGGATCCCCTGGAGGTCTACCGGCGCAACAAGGGCACCTGCTCGGGCAAGAACTTCCTGCTCCGGGAGCTCTTCCACGCGGCGGGGCTGGCAACGAGGGACATGATCTGCCTGCAGCGCTGGAAGGACCTCACCTGGTTTCCCGACGACACCTACGGAACGGTGGCGCTGCCCGGGGAGCTGCGGCTGCTGCTGGAGGAGGTGGAGGTGGTGGACTTCCACAACTACCTGCTGGTGGACGTGGGCGTGCGGTGGGCCCGGGTGGACGCCACCATCGACCTGCCGCTGCGGGAGCTGGGATTCCACACCACCGAAGCCTGGGACGGCCTCTCGGACATGCCCCTCTGTTTCGTGGGCACCGACAAGGTCTGGGACTGCGGCGACGACGGAGCGGCGAAAAAGGCCGAACTCACCGCCCAGCTTCCCGAGGCGATCCGCACCGGCAGGGAACGCTTTCTGAAAGCCATGACCGCCTGGCTCGACCAGTGGCGGGCGCAGCGGTAGCGCAGAGAAAGGGGGAGTCGGCAATGGCAGGCAGCTACATCCTGGTGCACGACATGGGGACCACCGGCGACAAGGCGGTGCTCTTCGACGAATCGCTGAACATGGTGGCCTCGGAGTACATCGACTTCACCACCTACTACCCGCACCTCAACTGGTCCACCCAGCGGATCAGCGAGGTCTACGAGACGGTGGTCGCCTCCACGCGGCGGCTCATGGAGACCAGCAAGGTGGATCCCGGGGAGATCGCCGTCATCTCCTTCAGCAACCAGATGATGACCATGATCCCCGTGGACCGGCACGGCGAGGTGCTCATGGACGAGGTGGGCATCTGGTGCGACATGCGGCAGAAGGAACAGGCCGACCGCCTTATGGACACCCTGGGCGGCAACGACGAGTACTACAGGATCACCGGCGTGGGCTGGCAGCCAGAGCTGGCGCCGATCTGCAAGGTCATGTGGTACAAGGACAACGTTCCGGAGATCTACCAGCGCACCTACGCCTTCCTGCAGTACAAGGAGCTCATCGCCGAGCGGCTCACCGGCGAGGTGGCCACGGAGTACGGCGACATGTCCATGAACGGCATGATGGACTCCCGGAAGCGCGCCATCTCCCCGGAGATCTTCCAGGCCGCCGGGGTGGACCAGGGCAAGATCCCCGAGATCCTGAACTCCCACGACATCGTCGGCCGGGTCACCGCCGAGGCGGCCGAGGAGTTCGGCCTCGCCGAGGGCACACCGGTGACGCTGGGCTCGGGCGACGTGATCTGCGCCAACACCGGCGCAGGCGTCATCCGCGAGGGCATGGGCTACACCTACATCGGATCGGCCAACTGGTCCGCCGTCTACGCCGACGAACCCTCCCTGGATCCCCGCTACAAGATGAACTGCAACACCATGCAGCCCTTCGGCGGCTACAACCTGGTGATGATCACCGCCTCCGGCGGCATCGCCCAGGACTGGTTCCGCGACGGCGTCTACGGCACCGACCGGCGTCTCATGGAGCAGGTGCTGGGGCTGCCGGTCTACACCACCATGCACCAGGACGCCAGGGCCGTCCCCCCCGGCGCGGAGGGGCTGCTCTTCTTCCCCTATCTCCGCGGCGGCGGGGCCCCGCACTTCGACATCAACGCCCGGGGCTGCTTCCTCGGTCTGGGGATGACCCACACCAGGGCCCACATGCTGCGGGCCATCTACGAAGGGGTCTGCTTCAACATGCGCTGGCTCTACGACCTCTACGAGGAGATGGGCGTCTCCATATCGGGCCTGGACCGGATCCGGGCCATCGGCGGCGGTGTGCGGAACGACCTCTGGATGCAGATCTACGCCGACGTCAACGGCCAGCCCTTCAGCCGCCTCAGCGCCCCCCAGCAGTCCACCGCCCTGGGCGCGGCCATCATGGGCGGCGTGGGCGTGGGGATCTGGAAGGACTACGCCGAGGCCACCGGCAAGATCTCCGTGGAGACCACCTTCCACCCCGACAGCGGGGCCAACGCCGTCTACGAGGACCTCTACCGCATCTATCGCGAGGCCTACCCCGGCGTGGCCGCCGCCTTCCCCAAGCTCACCGGCTTCGCCGAAAAGCACCTCTCCTGACGGAAGCGGCGGCCGCCGGAACCACCGAAGCTCCGCATCGCAGCAGGCCGGGGCCCCGCGCCCCGGCCTGCGCTGTCGCGCCCCCCGGCGGGTGGGAGTATTACAGGAGACAGCGGCTTGTCTGTGTGTTTTTCGAGAGTGCTACGAAAGAGTGGGGGTTCTTAGAAAGGGGCAGACGGCGAGCGCTCGTTGAGCGGCTGGATGGCGGCGAGTTCGTCTCGTTCCCTGAGGCGCGCCTGGTAGAGGTCCCAGCGCTGCTGCAGGTTGAGCCAGAATCCCTCTGACATGCCGAGGTACCGCGCCAGGCGGAGCGCCGTTTCGGGCGTGATGCCCCGTCTCATATTGACGATCTCGTTGACCCGCTGGTAGGGGACACGGATCCCCTGCGCCAGCTGCCGCTGCGAGATCCCCAGCGGTATCAGAAACTCCTGGCGGAGCATGTCGCCGGGATGGGTGGGTGGTCTCTCTTCCGGAATCCGGCCCATTGACGTTTCCTCCTTGCGGTTCATTTGTAGTGGTCGTCAATCTCTGTCTCTTCGACCGGTAGCGTGTCCCCGAGAGGGGAGATCCGGCGCAGCCACAGGACAGCCTCATCATAACACCGGCGCCGCCGGGCCGGCCCGGAAGGGCTCTGGTCCCGGCGGCGCTGTCGGTGCTGTCGCTGCGGAGG
>JAIPGA010000106.1 GCA_021736445.1 Synergistales bacterium
AGAGTAAGATCAGGCACATATCGAGGTAGGTGAAGGACCCCTCGACGATATGCCGGAGCAGTTCGACGAAGGCGATGGGCGCTCGCGGGTCCTCACCCATGGGGATCAGGGGGTGCGACAGCGCCGCCGCCAGGGTGGCCAGGAACATGGAGAGCTCGGTGCTCACCTTCATCCGCTTGGCGATCCCGAAGACCACGGCGACGACCACCAGCACCAGCCCTGCGTGATGATACATTGTCATGGAAACAAGCCCTTTCCGATGGATTCCGTCACGGCCGCAGGCTGCGGCCGCCGGGCGGTCTACTCCTTCGTGGCGGCCAGCGCCTTCCCGATGCCCAGGGCGTCCTCGGCGGTCAGGAGGGGCAGGTCGTTTCGCTCGGCGATCTCGGTGAAGTAGCCGTCGCCGTTGCTCTCCTCGATCACCAGAATCAGGTCCGACCGGGGGATGATCTCGTCGATGGAGGCCCTGTCGGCCTGGTCGGTGCGCCGCGCCATGCCTTCCACGTGGGCCCCGACGACAAGCAGGCCCTGACCGCGGGCCGCCTCGATGAGCGTCTGGCAGCGGGCGATCTCGGCGTCCACGTCGGTGCCTGCCGCGCCCATGCCCTTCATGCTGGTGCCGGTGGTGACGATGAGGGTCCTGTAGTCGCTCCCTTCGAGATCCGCCGCCGTCAGCTGGTTGTTGTGGTCGGCGGCGTAGCCGGCCTGCATGCAGGACATCTTGACCATCACGGCGCCGGGGCTCTGCCCGCAGGTGGTGACGATCAGGGGGCCCTCCACCGCCTGGACGGGTACGGCCGAGGCCGCGCCCGCCGCCGATAGCATCATTGTGCCGATGAGTACCGCAATCCAGATATTCCGTTTCATAGAAGCACCTCCCGAATGTGCGCTCCAGTAGAGCCCCTTTCCCTGTTACGGGGGAACCCCGCAGGGTCCCCCCGGTTTGTCACGCTTCCTCTTCCGGCGATGGGGCTACCTGGACTCGCCGAACCCGACCTTCTCGAGCCACTCCGTGGGGTAGCCGACCTGGGTCTGCTTGCCCTCGGGGGTCATCACGTAGCCGTCCTGGTATTTGCCCACCAGGTACTCGCCGAGCTTCCACCAGGCGTTCTCCACGGCCAGCATGTTGGTGTAGGTGTAGTCCGTCAGGTAGGAGACCGCCTTGGCGGGATCCTTCCTGTAGAGCGCCAGGGCCTTCTCCTCCACCGCAGGCTGCTGCTCGAAGAAGAGCCCCTCGATGCGTTCCTGCAGGGCGTTGATGTCCTTGATCATGTAGGACCACTTGAGGCTGGCCCAGTTGTTGACGAAGTTGAAGGCCCACCAGGCGTGGTCGCGGTCGAAGACGTGGCGCTCACCCTCGGCCCAGGATTCGGGGACCTCGGTGACGCCGGCGTAGATGGGCACGTAGCAGGTGGTGTCCGGGGCGTCCTCGCCGAACCAGAGCACGCCGCCGATGGCGTCGGGCATCCAGCTGCGGCTCTGGGCCACGAAGCTGTAGGAGCAGCGGAACATGGAGAGCGCCCGTTCCCAGTCCTGATCCTTCTTCCCCTCGGGCCGCACGGACTTGGGCGTGGGCCAGCGGTTGGGGTTGCCGAAGGGGCCGGCAGCCAGGCCCTTGGTGAGGTCGTACTCGGTGCCTTCCAGGTGGTCCCGGAAGATGGCCATGAAGTCCTGGACGGAGACCTTCTCGTCGGGCTTCACGGAGAAGGGATAGTACTCGTCCTGGGTGATGGGCTTGAAGTTCTTCGAGGGGGCGAGCAGGTCCAGGGCCCTCCACTCGCGGCGGCTCTGGTAGGTGTCGGAGCCGTAGGGATCGGGGTTGTAGATGGCCGTGAAGTTGAACTCCTCGCCTTCCTCCCACCAGCCCATCTCCCTGGCGAAGCTGCGGAGGTTGGGGGAGTGCATGAAGTTCTCGCTGTCGTCGAAGTCCACCACGCCGATCCTGGAGCGGTTGGCGATCACGAATACGTGGTCGTCGGGGATCCGCCGGGCCACCCAGATGGCGCCGGGCTCGCCGCTCTCGGGTGTCCAGAGCGGACCGGGGCCGCAGATCTCGAAGTCCCAGACCTCGTCGCCGTCGGAGATGATCAGGGCCTCGCCGCCGTCGCTGTAGCCGTACTGCTCGGCCAGCCCGCCCATCACCTTGATGGCCTCGCGGGCGGTCTTGGCGCGCTGGAGGCCGAAGATCTCCAGGGTCTCGATCCAGAAGGCGCCCTTGCTGTTGCGGTTCTCCGCCCTGCCGGACCAGGTGGACTCGCCGATCATGAGCTGGTGCTCGTTCATGAAGGGATAGCCGATGTGGAAGTAGGTGTAGGTCTTCTCCACCTGCGGGATCTCCAGCACCTTCTGGAGCGGGCTCGCGGGCCGCGTTCCGTGGCAGACCTCCTGGTAGACCGGCGCCATGGCGCCCTCTTCGAAGGTCTGTCCCGGGATGATCTGGATCCGGTTGTCGTACCAGCCGTCACAGGTATGGCTCGTCATGGTGGAGCCGTCCACCGTGGCGTCCTTCCCCGCCGCCAGCGGCGTGCAGGCGTAGGCCGCCGTGGCCGCCAGCACCAGTGCGCAGACGAGGAGCAGCACCTTCCCAACTCTTGCTGTTCGCATGAATCCGTTCCCCCTTGGTTCAGAATGGCCGGAACCTGAGCTCCGACGCGCAAACTATAGCAGGGAACCACAGGATCACCATGTTTTCGTCGGGAAGTGTGTGGATCTGTTCACTTCTGGTCAAGGGCGGCCGGGGAGGACCCGCAGGAGCCCTCCCGCTGCAGGGGGCGGCGCAGCGTGTTCGTGAACGAAACTGTACGAAAAATGTACTACCGTATCATGGAATACTTGTTCACCGGACGGCCCACGTGCTGGTAGACCCGCTCCATCACGGCCCGTCCGGAGGCCACCATGAACTCCAGATAGCGCCGCGCGGTGATCCGGGAGACATCCAGCAGCTCGGCCATCTCCTCCGAGGAGAGGGGGCTGTCGCTCTCGTTCAGGACGCCCTCCACCCGCTCCACCATCCTGGGGTTGAGCCCCTTGGGGAGGCTGCTGACCACCCGTTTGGCGCTCCGGTCGCTGAGGAGCCGGTCGATCCGCTGCTGGTCGATCTCCTCGGGGCCGTTGCGCAGGGTGTCCACCACCTGGCGGAAGGACTCCAGCGAGGCCTTGACCCGTTCGAAGACGAAGGGCTTGACGATGTAGTCGAAGGCTCCGGCCTGCAGCGCCGTGTTGACCACCGCGGTGCTCCGGGCAGCGGAGACCACGATGACATCCACGTTGCCCCCCTGGCTCCGGATCTCCTTCAGCGTCTCCACGCCGTCCATGCCGGGCAGGTAGATGTCCAGCAGCACCAGCCGGACCTCGCCGGTCCTGATGAACTCGATGGCCTTCCGGCCGTCGTCGACGACACCGACGATCCGGAATCCCTCCAGGGCGGAGATGAAGTTCCGGTGGATCTCGGCGACCATGGGATCGTCCTCCACGGTCAGGACCCTGATTTCCTCCATGTTCAGGCACCTCCATTGGGCAGGGTTACAAGAAACTCCGTATATGCCCCGGGGACGGAGTCCACGGCGATGTCCCCCTCCAGGGCCTCCACCATGGTGCGCACGCTGTAGAGGCCGTAGCCGCAGGCCCGCCCGCACTGCTTGGTGGAAAAGCCCTTCTCGAAGACCCGCTCCAGCAGCTCCCCGGGGATGCCCGGGCCGTTGTCGGCCACGCTGATCATGATCCGGTTGGACTCGTCGAAGATGGCGAAATCGATGGCCGGCTCCCGCTCCCGTTGTTCCCGAAGGGCCTCGATGGCGTTCTCCAGCAGGTTGCCGATGACCATCACCAGCGTCTGGTCGCCCACCGCGGTCTTTTCGCCGCAGGAGCTGTCGGGATCGATGCGGAAGGCGATGCCCAGCTCGCGGCACTTGCCGATCTTGCCCACCAGGATGCCGCCCACCACGAAGTTCTCAATGTGTTCGGAGACAAAGGAGGTGGTGGACTGCCACTCCTGCTGCTCGGCGGAGATGAAGGCCACGGCCTTGTCGGCCCGGCCCATCTGGATCAGGCCGGCGATGGCCTGCAGCTTGTTGAGAAACTCGTGGTTCTGCACCCGCAGGGACTCCACGTACATCCTGACGCCGGTGATCTCCCGGGCCATGGCCCGGATCTCCGTGGTGTCCCGGAAGGTGGCGATGGCCCCGATGATCTCCTCCTTGATCCGCACCGGCGCCATGTTGGTGACCACCAGCCGCCCGTTGAGGTTCTGCTCGCAGTCGCTGATCCGCTCGCCCGATTCCAGCACTCCCGAAAGGCCCAGCTGGGGGATGCACCCATCGATATGCCGCCCTTTTTCGTCGCCCGAGAGCCCGGCGAGCTCCGCGGCGGTCCGGTTGAGCAGCGAGATCCGCCCCCGTCTGTCGATGGCCACGATGCCGTCCTTGGTGAAGTCCATGATCCGCTCCCGCTGGCGGACGATCACGTCCACCCGCTTTTTCAGGGAGACGAACCACAGCAGGAGCACCGCACCGACCGCGGCGATCCCCATCAGCGCGCGCCGCACAAGGGGCGAATCCAGAAGCCCCGCGCTGCGGCCGGGCAGCCACTTGGCCGAGAGCCGCCGGAGACCGCCGCGCTCCCGGAAGGCCCGCAGCCGCTCCAGCAGTTCGGCGGTGAGGGGCACCTTGCCGTGGAGCACCACCATCCCCTGCTGCCTGGCAAAGAGCGGCTCCTCGGCGGGGACGATATCGGGGAGGTTCAGAAGCCCCGCCAGGTAGCGGCCCTGGCTGATGCCCATCAGGGTGTAGTCGGCCTCGCCGGAACGGAGCATGTAGAGCGCCTCGGCCCCGCTGTCGGTGAGCAGCACGTCGCCGGCCAGCCCCCGCTCCCGGAGGTAGAAGTGGCCCTCGCTGTTCCGGCGGACCACCACGGTGCGCCGCAGGGTTTCTTTCAGCGTCCGATCCCTGGGCAGGCCCTTGCGGGTGAAGAAGGCGAACCGCGTTTCCACCACGGGAAGAAAGAAGCAGTACCGCTGCAGGTCCTTCCCCGATGTGGACCGGGTGAAGCTGGACAGAAACCCCTCTACGGAAAACCCCGGCTTCGAGGTGTCCACCAGGAACTCGCCGTACTCCAGCATGGTCGCCGAGGCCCGGGAAAAGGAGGGCCCCAGGAGGAGGTCGATCTCCGCCCTGTGCCGCCGCTCCGACACCTGCTGCCAGTCGCCGAGCTCCACCGTCAGGGCGTCGGCGGGCAGGGCGGCCTGGAGGAGCTCCACCAGGAAGCCGCCCGGCGCACCCCGTTCGGTGACGAAGGTATAGGGGGGAAAGGAGGGGCTCCCGAAGGCGCGCACCCGCCCGCCCGGCAGGGAGGCCCGGGCGACGCCCGCAACGAGGAGCACCGGCAGGAGCGCCCCGAGGATCAGCCGGGCGGACCGACGGGTCATCCTACCAGCACCGGTTGCCGGTGTAGGTGGGGATCAGCCGGTAGCAGAGCTTCCGGTAGGCCTCCTCCACCCGTTTCATGCAGCCTCCGCTATAGTCGGTGAGGTAGTCCCGGGCGGCCCGGGGGTCCCTCCGGAAGGCCTCCAGGGCCTTCCGCTCCACCTCCCTCCGGCGCTCGAAGAAGGCCTTCTCCAGGGGCGCCCTGGTGCGGCGGAGGTCCCGGATCGCCGGCTGGTAGCGTCTGTTCACCAGGTCGTCGGCCAGGGTGATCATCCAGTGGGCGGAGTCGGGATCGAAGAGATCGGGGTCGTAGTTCCGCCAGCTCTCGGGGATGGAGCGGACGCCGGCGTAGATGGGCACGTAGCAGCTGATGTGGGGCCGCCCGGGGGCGAACCAGAGCACGCCGCCGATGGCGTCGGGCAGCCCGGAGCGGGACTGGGCCACGAAGGTGTAGGAGCTCTTGGCGGCCACCGGCCGGTGGTAGGGGATGTTGAGCAGCCTGCGCATGGCCCGCCCCGGGAAGGGGGTGGCCAGATCGCTCTTCACGGCGTTGCCGTTGACGTCCCGTACGATCCAGGCGTCGTTTTCCCCCATGTCGAAGGGGGTCCCCTCCAGATGGGAGCGGAGGATCGCCATGATGTCCCGCACCGAGACGGGCCGCTCGGGCCTGAGGGAGAAGGGATAGCTGGCGGTCCCGGCGTAGGGGTCCCACTCCCCGGAGGGGGCGAGGGTCCTGTGGATGTAGTGGAGGCGCTCCCGCTGCCACATGGAGGCCAGCGACCAGTAGCCCGTGGCGGGCGAATAGGCGCGCTGCCAGTTGAAGGGCTCCCCCGAGTCGGGGTCGTACCAGCCCTCGCGGACGGCCACACTCCGGTAGTTCGGCGAGGCCATGCAGCGGGGGTCCGCCGGGTCCACCTCCTGGATCCGGCTGGAGTTGGTGACCACCACCACCTCGTCGTCGGGCACCCGCCTGGCGGCCCAGATCGCGCCGGGACGCCCGCTGCTGCGGGTCCACCCCATGCCGACGCTGAAAAGCTCCAGCACCCAGACCTCCCCGGGGTCCGTGATGACCAGGCTCTCCCCCTGGTTGCTGCAGGAGGGCAGAAAGCCGTAGCGTTCGGCCAGTCCGCCGATGAGGCGCACCGCCTCCCGGGCCGTGGCGGCCCGCTGGAGGGCGAAGATCTCCAGCTGCTCCACCGTCATGATGGGGC
>JAIPGA010000107.1 GCA_021736445.1 Synergistales bacterium
AGACGATTCTCTGCTGCTATTTTCTGATTCTCAGTTGGTCCTTCCAAATCATAAATAGTTTGGACCACTTTATTAAAATCTTTTCCATGCATAACAGCATTTTGTAATGCTTGGGATATTTCATAAAATTTCTGTGTTTGTATGCCTTTATCTGGATTTTCTCTTCCATACAATGATTGCCAAGCATTTTGTACTGTATCCTCAAATTTGCCGCTGTGTCTAATTTCTTCTGCAGGTCTTATGTGGGCAAACTTCTCCTGCTCAAGAATAACTTTATGGAGTGCATGATATAGGCCCCAAGCAGCAGTAGTTGCTACAATTATTGGAGCAGCAGGGCCAGACGCAAGACCAACTATAATTGTCCCCATAGTAGCAAAGGCTGACGTGACCTTACCTATTGCAAAAATCAAACCACCAGAACCTATTAGAACGCCAGCTAATTTTTGCAAGTTTGAAACGCTTTCATCACTCATGCCTTCTATAATTTCACCTAAATCTTCAACCTTTGCCAGGACTTTAGGGATAATAGTATTAGCTAAATCCATTAACCGTTTACCAATTGGTACAAGCGCAAGCTTTGCTGTATTTTGTAGTTGTGCCCATTTCTCTGTAAACGTTTTCGTATTTTTATCTGCGTCTTGAATAGCACCATCAACATTTTCTAATGCATTTTTAAAGTCCTTCAGTTCAAAAGCACCCGAATGTATGGCATCAACAATATCATTTGCAGATTTACCGAATATATCATTTGCAAGACTGAAAGCCTCTGTCTCAGTTTTAGCGTTCTTTATTTTTTCTATATAACCCTGCATCGTACCTGCCAAATCTTCTATACCTTTATCTGCAAGATCCTTAATACCCGTACGTAGACCACGAAGAACGCGTTGTGTATAGATACCTTGCTTTTCAAATTGTGAGACTAAAGCAATAGCATCTTCAATACTGAAACCCGCCTGTCTCATGTATGTCCCATATTTAACAATAATCTCATTAAGTTTGCTAACAGAAATGCCAGATTTTTGTGATGCCTTAAACATTTTGTCTTGAAGTTTAGTATAATTCTCAGCTTCTATGTTCCAATCATTAAAGACTTTAGTACTAGCATCGACTACAGTGTTAACATCTTCACCGAACATACGAGCAGTATCTAAAGCATTTTCAGTGACCTGCTGTAGCTTTTCTCCTGTGATGCCCAATCTAGTATTTATGTCAGCAAAAACATTCGAAGATTCATCAAAACCTTGGACAACCTGGTCGGCCATTTCCTTCCAGTCTTTTTTCAGATTCTGCAACTGTTTTCCTGTAGCACCAGTACCGCGTGCTATGTTTTGAAAAGCCTCATCAACATCATTTGCAGACTTTCCAGCAGCAGCACCTAAACCAATTAAAGGAAGAGAAATATATTTCATCATCGCCTTACCGGTACGTTGGGCACTACGAGAAAATTTCTTCATCTTTTTTTCAAGACGCTTCATTGCTCGTTCAGCTTCTGATGTATTCATACCGATAAACCACTGAACTCTAGGCATGATTCACAACACCTCTCTTCCTTTTAAGTTGTTTGTATTTACGTGCCTTTTCACGCTGATACTGATAATACTCAGCTTTATTCATTTCAATACCATCACACCAATAACCAATCAGGTCATACACATTAAGTGTCTTTTTTGGAGCTCCGATACCGTTAATCAAATTACAAGTTAATATTGCCTGTTCCTGCCTTTTCAAGTAGTCCCTGTATTTATATCCATATAACAAATCCATAATCTCACCAAAAGTTTTTTCCCACAAATCAGAATGGGAGAGGGCTAGCGGCCCAAAAATTAACCAGTATATATCTTTCCACCAGCCCTCATCATTTAGTTTTTTACTGAATCATCCACATCTTCATCATCATCGCCTTTATTAAGCTGAAGCTTAGAAGCTACAGAATCAACGTAAGCATTCACTGCTACACCTACAACTTCAGGGTAATTTTCGGCATCATCAAGCCACTTACTGACAGTATTGATAGTAAGTTTTCGATTATTGTAGAGAAGCCCACCCCAAATAATTACAATCATCTTATTAACATCGGTAAAATCAACACCAGACTGGAGAATCTCACCTACGCTCATATTAAGTTTTGAGCTGATTTCCCTTACAGCCTCAAAAGGATATTTCAATTCAAAATCAGAACCTGCAATGTTTACTGTATTAGCCATATATTATACCTCCTTTACTATACTATAGTATATGTTCCGCTGGTCAGAGTACTTGAACCCTGGAATGATACAGAAAGACTTACAGCATCCTCAACAGCACCACTAGGAGACCAGGACGTGATGAGCATAGTACCGCTCAGCTTCGGTTTACCATCAACCTTACCTGCCGGGTAAATGTCAATAGTCATTGTATCTCCTGCAAGCATAGCAGTTTCAATTGCACCTTGACCAGCATCATCAGGGTCAAACCAAAGATCCAGAGAACCGCTCCAACTGGCCTGCCCAACAAGGAATTCCTTAAAATTGGATCCCATATTGCTTGTATCAATTGTACCCATTGTAGTATCAATTGACCAAGATTTGACTTCGCCAACTGCCTGAGCAGAAGCAGAAGGCGTCACTTCTACTACACCATTTTTTGCATTAATTGCAGACATTATATCACCTCTCCTTTATGTATTAAACAGAAACAAACGAAACATTAAGAGTATCATCAGCACTTATATTTTCAAACGTATATGCATACTCTGTTTCTCCTGATGCTTCCGCAACAGCAGAACCACCCACAGTAAGAGTATCAATCACATAACCGCTATCTGCCGAAATGTTAAACTTCCTATTTTCACCGTCTACGACAAATGTATTGATGCCAGGAACAACAGAACCGTTATCACCACAAGTCACAGAAATTGTATGGCATTCTACATCTTCGCTTGTCAATTCTTCTGAACCTTGAATACTAATAGAAGTACCGACAGCGTCTTCTACCGCACCGCTTGGACTCCAACTTGTGATAAATGCGCTTCCTGTTAGACGTTTATTTCCTGCGCCACTAGCCTTACCGAAAGGATAAAGTTTAAGAGTAATACTGTTTCCTTGCAGTGCATCCGTTTGTATCTGGTCCTGTGCCACATCATCAGGGTCAAACCAAATATCAAGGGAACCGCTCCAAGAAGCCTGCCCAACAAGAAAATCCTTAAAATTTGAACCCATATTTGATACATCAATTGTGCCCATCGAAGTATCAATTGACCACGATTTAACCTCACCGACTGGAGTTTCATTTTCACTTACAATAACATCAATGATTCCATGTTTTGCATTTTTAGCAGCCAATCATATCACCTACCTTTATTTATCTTAAGTAAGTCCTATATTGCAGAATTGCACGCCACCAATCTGTGTCGTAATCCTTTACTATTTGTGCCTCAAGTAAAAGCATATCCAACTCATTTTCCAAAATAAAACGTACAATTGCTGCAATCTCTTTCACTTCAGCTCGCCCATGATAAGCAGACCAAACTGAAATTGTTATACTATGTTGTGTTTCTGTTTGATTCAATAAACGGCCCTCTGTACTATTTTCAGCTTCAATTGTTATGTATGGAGGCGTTTTCTGTTGATTAGGCGTATCACCAACATAATTCACTTTGTCCATCAATTCACTATTACCTGTTAACGTTGTGTAGAGTTGAGAAGAAAATATTAAAGACATGTCAATTACCTACTTTGTATAAAGCTTTATGTAATTCACTCTTCATTTCACGCTCAAACTCTTTTTCATATTCCTCGCCAGCGGGTGTCATAAAAGGCGTCACTGAATACTCTCTTGGATTTGTATCTTTGTACCCATACTCAACATAATATCCATAATAAGCACCAGTCTTTTTTGCTTCGCTGACATAAACTTTAAAATTCATCTTTTTTCTTGAATTGCTCAAACGTATAGCCTTTTTCAAGCGTCCAGTATCCACAGGAACCCTATTCTTTGCACTCTCTTTAATAAGGCGTGTATACTTTCTCCCTACTTGAAAAAGGATTTCATTCATTTCATTATCAGCCATTTTACGTAATTCCTTAATCATATCATCCATGCCTTCAAATTTAACTTCTAAAAAATTATGAGAATGGCTTGCTCCTTCGTAATGTTCAGTCATAGACGACATGTTATTTCACCTCCGTCTGACACTGTGCAAGCATATAATCCTGTCCTTGTATCAACCGGAGAGACTGACAAACAAGACGCTTACCTACCCACGCGACAACATCATCTTTCTGTAGATTCTCTTGAGAACGAACAGTGATTTCATATTCCACAACACTAGCGCCAGAAGTCGTAATGAGATTTTCCGATGATTTAACCGGAAACACGTTTGCAAAAACGCTACCCTGTGATACCTCTGATGTAGTAAAACCACCAAAACCATCTGATACTTCAACTGTACGGAGAATCTCTATGTAGTCTTTCAAATCTGAGGCTGTAAAATGCTTCATACCTGAACATCCCTATCAAGCCACAGAAGAGCGTCAAGTGTTTCAGGTACTTTATTTACGCTCTGCCCTTGTACAACAGGTTCTCTGTGTGCATACCAATGAGAAACTGCAATTTTGATAACATGCTTAACACTGGCAGGAATATTTACAATATAATCAGTAGACTCACCAGAATCATCAGGCTCATAGCCAACTGTATATACAACTTTGATTCCATCCTCTTTTGGTAATTCTTTTGTCAAAGATGGGACATCTTTTTGATAAAGAAAACCATCAACGTTTACTCCGTAATAGCTAGTAATATCTTCTGTCGTATCATCATTGTATGTTGCTACAATACTATCTAAAGACAGAAATGGAGTAGGTTTGAGAGGAAACAAAATAGGGATAGCATCAAACCATTGACTCCAAGTTTGTTGTACATATGCGCGACCTTGAACACGTTCACAATACTCACAAGCAGCCATAATAAGCCCTTCAAGATAAGTATCTTCTGCATTGTGACTGATACGAAGATGTGTTTTAATTTCTGAAAGAGTGATAGGTTCAACAGGTGATGGAGTAGTTAATTTTCTTTTGTACAATTGACTACTCGCCTCCTTTCATACATAAATAAAAATAGAGAGGCTATGCTAAAAAGCACAGCCCCTCAAACAATACCTGTCCTAGCTACATAATAACGCCCTAACTTTAACCTGGGCTCCCTGTGGTCGGCGCCGGACAAGGAAGGGCATAAGGTTTCCCTACAATTGCTACAGAAGATACAAGGGCAGCAGAAATGCTGGTTCCTGCATGTTCAAATGACATACGAAGATATCGCTTATTGCCAAGATATCCAGCAAACTGTACAACTTCATCTTCAGCTGTATCATCGATAGTTGCAAAAGTACCTTCCATGTCTGCAGCTGCAACATCAATAAAGTCTGAACCTGTAGTGGTATCAGCCTCCTGAAGAACAGGGGTGATAGTATTGCTAGCATCAGCCCCTGTAAGTGCGCCAATCTCAGCTACAACAACAACACCATTATACTCTGCAAGATCAATATAATCTGAAGTTGTGTCTGCACCCGCAATGTCCTGTGGAGTGAGAAGTTTCACGACATTAACAGCGTTCTTGAAATCATCCATTATACAACAACCTCCCTATATTAAGACTGGACAAGTTTCTGTGCAGCTTCGGCAAAAACAAGGTGCCCGTCCATGCGCCTGAAACCACGGAAACCAATCTGTCCATTAGCAGCGTAAAGTTCATTGAGACGCTGCATATAAGTTGCACCACGATCAACAATCCAGTACATGCTAGGGTCAAACAAGACAAAGGTTGAATCGCCGCTGGTCATCGTGTCGTCCATATCCTCAGCAGTATAAATAGGACGTCCAAGAACGCGGTCAGGCTGTCCTGCCTGAAGACCGGGCTGCCAGAGATATTGTTTATCTCCGCCTGTGCTGTCAGAAGACATCTTAAGTTTACGAAGTTTAGCTACAACAAGATCATGTGCAAGCCAAACAGAGTTATTCCTGTACTTCTTATCGAGCGCATGGTAAACATCAATAAGCTCATCACCGGTAAAAGCAGTGGAAGAGCTGGTGGTTTTACCGATCTCAGCAGTCTGAAGAAGCCCGGTGGGTTTACCCGAACCGTTCCCAGTGAGGAAAGCGGTTTCCTCAGCATCCGCAAACTGTCGCGCAAGTTCATCAGAAATAAAGCTACCCATATCAAACATAGAATCGCGCATAAGTTCTTCACTGATTTTCACAAGGCCAGTAAGCTTATACGCACTGAACGTAATAGCAGAAAGTGTCGGGTCAGATTCCGCATATGCTGCTTCCTCTACCTTCCAAGAAGCAGAACCATGGCTAGAAAGCACAGGAATCTGGCTATCATTTCTAACATTCATAGTCTTACAAAGACGGCGCATAATGTTG
>JAIPGA010000108.1 GCA_021736445.1 Synergistales bacterium
GAGATGGACAGCAGCTCCTCGATCTCCCGGGCCACCGAGCGTTCCGGGGAGATCATCATGTCGATGCCCAGGTCCTTGGCCCAGCTGTCGCTGTCGGTGAACTCCATGCTCCGGGTGCGGGCCACCACCATGCCCACCCCTTCCCGCTTGGCGATCCAGCAGGCCAGGATGTTCACCTCGTCGTGGTTGGTACAGGCGATGAGGAGATCCACCGCACTGGGCGAGGCCACGCCTGCCTGGTCGAGGATCTGCGGCCTGGCCCCGTTGCCGCGGACCACCATCACGTCCAGCTCGTCCTCGGCCTTCAGCGCCCGGGTCTCCTCGCGCTCGATGACCGTCACGTCGTGTCCTTCCTTTACCAGCTGCCCGGCCAGCGTAAAGCCCACCTCGCCGGCGCCTACGATCACTACCTGCACACAATCACCCCACTTGCCGCACTCCTGTCTTTCTGGAAGCAATCAATGATGCTACACTCTCTGCGGAATCCCGTCCACCCGTCTGCAGGGTACGCATCGCGGCGGCCGGCCCCGGGGCCGGAGGACGGAAGGAGGTCGGTTGCCATGAAACGACGCGGAAAGATCGCCCTGATCATCGCCGGGGGTCCCTTCACCCCTCCTACGATGGAGGCCCACGAGGAGGGCGAGGAACGCCCGCCTGCGGACGCGGTGATGCGGCTCTTCCCTTCACTGCAGGACAGCACCATCGAGGTGGTCGACTGGGGCCGCCAGCCCAGCAGTCACTATACCATACGGATCACCATGGACCTGATCGAACTCTGCCGCAAGCTCATCCAGGACGGCGTGGAGGGCATCGTCGTCTACTCGGGCACGGACATGCTGGAGGAGATGGCCTACCTGACGGACCTGCTCTGGGTCTACCCGCAGCCGCTGATCTTCACCGGGGCCTTCCGCGGGTGGGAGACCCTGGACGCCGATGCGGCGGGGAACCTCTACAACGCCCTGGTCGCGTCGCTCTCCAGAAACAGCTGGGGCCTGGGGGCGCTGCTCTGCTTCCAGGAGGAGCTCTTCTGCGCCTCGGAGGTCACCAAGGAGTACAGCTTCAAGAAAGACGGCTTCGCCGCGCCCGGTCCGGGCCCGGTGGGCGAGCTGGTGGCCGGGGAGCTTCTGATCCACCGCCGGCCCAACCGGCCCTCTCCGATGCGGGAGTCGGTGATCCCCGCCCGGGCCGTGGAGGCGGTCTACGCCTCCCTGGGCACCGGCGACCGGGTGCTCAAGTGCCTGGCCGACGACGAGGGCTTGGAGGGGCTGGTGCTGGCCGGATTCGGCAGCGGCAGCGTGCCCCCCTCCTGGCTGCCCTATGTGCGCAGCATCACCAAGCGGGACGTCCCGGTGGCGCTCACCTCGCGCTGCCAGCGGGGCATCGTGCAGACCCAGGCCACCTACGAGGCCAGCCCCAGGCGGCTGCTGGAGATGGGCGTCCTCAACGGCGGCAACCTCCGGCCGCTGCAGTGCAAGATCCGGCTGGCCGTGGGGATCGGGGCCAAGATGGACAGCACGGAGCTCCAGCGCTACCTGCTGGACTAGCGCCTAGAGGGCGTTGGCGAGCATCCGCAGGGCGCTGACGATGACCACCGCCGCCAGGATGTAGCGGATCCAGCGGTTGCCCTTCAGGACGGTGAACCGCGCCCCCAGGGCGGCGCCGGTCATGTTGCCCACCGCCAGCAGCAGACCGAAGGGCCAGGCCACCATGCCGTGGACGATGAAGATGGCCAGGCTGACGGCGGTATAGACGGCCACGATGACCACCTTGGCCCCGTTGGCATGGACCAGATCCATGCCAACCACGCCCACGAGCCCCCAGATCAGGAAGAATCCCACCCCGGCCTGGATGAACCCCCCGTAGACCCCGATGAAAAAGAAGACCACCTGCACCATCCAGCGCGGCCAGGAGCGCCGGATGTTCTCCTCCCACATCCTGGGACGGAAGACGATGAAGAGGGCCATCACGCTGATGAGGACGGCGATCACCAGGTTCAGCAGCTGCTGGTCGATCTGGACCACGATGCCCGTCCCCACGATGGAGCCCAGCACCGCCGGCCAGGTGAGGTGGAGCGTCTCGCTCATGGAGAGCACGTCGGACTTTCTGAAGTGGTGGATGGCCACGGCGTTCTGGCAGATGATGGCCACCCGGTTGGTGGCGTTGGCGATCCCCACCGGCAGGCCCAGAAAGACCAGAAGCGGCAGGGAGAGCAGCGATCCCCCGCCGGCCACCACATTGATAAAGCCTGCGGCCACCCCTGTGGCCAGTACGGCCGCGATCTGGAGCACGGTCATATCGGTTCCCTCCACGTCCTATGTATTTTCCATCGTTCTTTCCTGTGATATAATAACGTTGAAGCATTCTCACGGGGGGTGAAATCATGCGATACGCAATGAGCGAGGAAATCATCGCGATCCGTCTCACGGAAGGGGAGAAGCTCCACGAAAACATCGCCCGGGTCTGTGAGGAGAGCAGTGTGGACTCCGCCGTGGTGCTCGGCGCCGCGGGCATGGTCAGGGAGATCCGCTTCGGCTGGTTCAACGGCAACGACTACGAGATCAAGGACTTCGACGGCGTCTTCGAGCTCATCTCCCTCACCGGAGATGTGAGCATCAAGGGTCAGGAGATCTACCCGCATCTGCACGCATCCTTCAGCAGACCCGACCACTCCACTGTGGGCGGCCACGTCCTCAACGTGGTGGCCAACAACAACCTGGAGATCTTCCTCAAGCCCCTGACGAAGATACGCTTCGCCAGGGAGTTCGACGGCTGGTTCGAGGCGCTGGTCCCCCTCAAGCGCTAGGCGGAAGGCGGCGGCATCCGGTGAATCCACGGAGCGGTGGCCCGAGGCTACCGCTCCTTTTTGATGTCCGCCTTCTCCCCCCCTGCGGCGGCGGCCAGCGCTCCCGGAGCGACGGGGAAGAAGGCCAGATCGCAGCCCGCCGCGGCCCAGACGGTTTCATGGAGATAGAGATCCCTGTCCAGCAGGGCCTGGACACGCCCGGGGTAGCCGACGGGCGGCACGCCGCCCACCCGGAATCCCGAGAAGTCGTAGATATAGTCGGGGTCGGCCATCTTCACCTTTCTGCACTCCAGGCGGCGCTTCACCTTCTTCAGGTCGATCCTGTTGGGGCCGGACATCAGCGCCAGCACCGGCCGGTCGTCGGCCAGCAGCAACAGGCTCTTGAGAATCTGCTCCGGCGCCACGCCCACGGCCGCCGAGGCGTCGTCGACGCTGTGGATGGTGTGGTCGCTGTAGATGATCTCCGGGGCCAGGCCGGCCTCCTCCAGGGCGGCCCGGACCCGCTGGACCGCCGCCGCCTCCTCCGCTGTTACCTCCTTCGCTTCCATTCCGTTCTGCCTCCTTTCCAAATGTGACCATCCGGACTGCGGTCTGCTACCGCAGCCCGGCCCGTGCCGACAGATAGTCTACCAGCACCGCCGCGGTCCGACGGGAGAGATTCCCGTGGGCCAGATAGAAGGAGCGCTCCAGCGGCGGCGCAAACCGGCAGACGGCGATCCCCGCGACGCCCTCCAGGGCGCGCCGGGAGATGATGCCCGCCCCGCCTCCGGCCTTGACGGCCCGGACCACGCCGGCGCTGTGGCCGAAGGAGAGCCGGAACCGGGGGGTGCCCAGGCCGGCCTGTTTCACGGCCTCCCGGAGGACGGTGAGCGTCCCCGAGCCCTCCACCCGGCCGATCAGCTCCAGATCCGCCAGCTCGTTCAGGGTGACCTGCTCCCGCTCTCCCAGCGGGTGCTCCGGGGAGAGCGCCAGCACCAGCTCGTCGCGGAAGAAGGGGTGGAAGTGCAGCCCCGGCAGCTGCCGCTCCGCGCCGACGATGGCCACATCCACCCGCCTGGCCATGAGCTCCTCCAGGGCCTGGCGGGTGTCGGAGACATGGACGGCCACGTCCACAGCGGGATAGGCCTCCCGGAAGCCCACCAGCAGGTCCGGGAGCAGGAAGTCGCCGGGGATGGAGCTGGCCGCCACCGTCACGCTTCCGGCCACCTGCTGCAGGCTCTCCTGGACGGAGCGCTGCATGGTCTCCAGACGCCCCAGCACGACCAGCGCGTGGTCGTAGACGATCCTCCCCTGGGTGGTGAGCACCGATCGGGCGCGCCCCCGCTCCAGAAGCTCCACGCCGAGCTCCTCTTCGAGCCGGGCCACCTGCTTGCTCACCGCCGGCTGGGAGATCCCCAGGTGGGCCGCCGCACGGGAGATCCCTCCCTGCTCAACAATCGCCACAAGGCTCTCCAGAGCCCTGGTCTGCATCCTCGGTCCCTCCTTGTCGCACCCCGCGCCGTCCGGCTTCCGGCGGTCGGCGGGTGCTTGCGAAAAACGGCCATCTTGTCTATGCTGCTCAGGCGTTGGGCCCATGGCCCGACGCTTTGACACATGCGGCCATACCGACCGAGTATTACAGGCCCGGTGCGTTCCGTCAACGCGCGGGGCCGCCACCGGCGGGAACCCGCCGGGAGAGGAGAAGACAGGATGCCCTGCACCGTCCTCGGCGCCCTCGCGGCCGCCGCAAGCCTCCGGGAGGTCCACACGGCCCCCAAGCCGGGCCTTGTGGACCGCAACAACCCCGGCGCCCACAGCGATATGGACTACGCCCTCTTCTGCCGCAGCGCCTCCGCGCTGGCGCCCTTCTGGGCGGGCCAGGCGGAATGCGGCCTGGAAGGAAGCGGCGCGCCGGAGGACATGGCGCTCCTGCGCGCCCGCGGGCGGGCCATGGAGTCGGCCATGTTTTCGGCCACCGGGGGCGTGAACACCCACAAGGGGCTGATCTTCGCCCTCTCGCTGCTGCTCTACGGGGCCGGACGGGCGCTGCGTCTGGGGTCGGCGCTCACGCCGGCGGCGGTCTGCGAAGGTGCGCGCCTGCCTGTGGCGGGCTGCGTGGAACGCGAGCTGGCCACGCTCCGCCCGGGGGCTGCCGATGATCTGAGCCACGGCCAGCGTCTCTACCTTGAGCATGGTATCACAGGCATCCGCGGCGAGGCGGAGGCGGGCTTCCCCTCCCTGATGGAAACCGGCGTTCCCACGCTCACGGAGGCCCTGGCGGCAGGACGGCCGCTGGAGCCGGCCCTGCTGGAGACGCTGCTGCGGCTGATGCTGCGCACCGAGGACACCAATGTGATCCACCGGCGGGGCATGGCCTACTGGCAGGGGCCCTACCGGCGGCTGGTGGAGCGCCATCTGGCCGAGGGCGATCCCTACCGCGGCGACAGCTTCGCCAGGCTGTCGGAGCTGGACCGGCGCTTCTCCCGGGAGGGCACCAGCCCGGGCGGCGCCGCCGATCTGCTGACGGGCACGCTCTTTGTCTGCTGGTGCGGCGGGCTGCCCCGGCCGGCGGCTCTGGCGGAAAACAACAACCCCTTGTCAACAAAACGGTTTTCTTGTATCGTATCAGAAACTACCTTGTAGGGAGGAAGGGCCATGAGTTTCGGACGAAGACTCAAAACCCTCAGGAAATCACGGGGCTATACCCAGCAGACCCTCGCCGACAGTGTGGGCGTGAGCCGGATCTATGTCCAGGCGCTGGAGAGCAACCGGCGGTCGCCCTCCATGAAGCTGCTCCGCAAGCTCGGCGAGGAGCTGAAAGTCAACATGGCCGAGCTCCTGGAGACCACGGAGATCACCACCGACCACGGCCGCCTGCATCTGGAGGAGATCTTCGAGGACGCCGGGGAGGTGGAGGTCTGGTACAAGAGCAAGCGGCTCAAACCCCAGGAGATCGAGATGGTGCAGCGGCTGGTGGAGGCGGCGCTGGCACGGTGGGAAAACGAGGATGCTTCCGGATAGAGAGCGGAGTCCCCTGGAGGCCTACCACTTCCCCGAGAAGCCCGAACGGATCCCCCAGTGGGCCCTGGAGGAGGGCCGCCGGTGGCACCGGCTGGACGAGTTCGAGATCGTCGTGGAGGCCGAGCGCCGCAGCGGCCGCCGGGTGGATGTGGAGTACACGGTGCTGACGCCCAACATCTGGGGGCTCCATGTGGCCCGGGGGGAGCGGGCCTGCATCTACGTGAACAGCGATCTGCCTCCGCTGTGGCGGCGGTTCACCCTCTTCCACGAGCTCTACCACCTTCTGCAGCACCGCCGGGGGGAGTCCTTCTGGGCGCGCACGGCCACACCGCTTTCCTCCTTCGAGCACCAGGCGGACATGTTCGCCTGGGGGGCCATCCTGCCCGAATGGGCGGAGTGGGACGGGGACGTCTTCGCGTGAGAAACCTCTCGGTCTTCCTGCCCCACCGCTCCTGCCCCGGGCGCTGCGTCTACTGCAACCAGAGGGAGATCACCGGGGTGTCGCCCCCCGCACCGGGGGAGGTGCCCGCTCTGGTTCGCTCCGCCGGCGAGCCGGTGGAGCTCTGCTATTTCGGCGGCAGCTTCACCTG
>JAIPGA010000109.1 GCA_021736445.1 Synergistales bacterium
CCGACTTGCGTTCCTGCTGTCGCGGAGGGCGACATATGAGCCGGTGAACGAGGAGGACGTCGTGGAGGACGGTCGAGGCGACGTGATGTCGCCGAGAGGCGAGAAAGCACAGGGACGTGCTTCTGAGCCGACCGTCCGGAACAGTCCGACGAGTGAACGTAGTCGGCGAATCCGGGAGCCCGGGCGACAGCAGGGGCGCCTGGTCGCGATACTACCGGTTACAATGGCGGGCGAGAGCAGTACCGCTCCATCGTAACGCCCTTTAGCTGGTATGCGGCCGTGCGCGCCGCTGGCTGTCAGTCCTTCCGGATCTGGGTGCCGGCCCGGCCTTCCAGCGCCTCCAGGGCCTCGCCGAGGTTGGCGATGATGGATTTCTCGCCGCCGTTGTGCATGAACCGTGTGGCGGCCTTCACCTTGGGGCCCATGCTGCCGGCGCGGAAGTGCCCCTCCTCGGCGTAGCGTTCCATCTCGCCGACGGTGACGTCCCTGAGGGACTCCTGGTCGGGCTGGCCGAAGCGGACGGCCACGTTGGGCACGTCGGTGAGGATCATGAGGTAGTCGGCGTTGACCTCCCGGGCCAGGCGTTCGCCGGCCAGATCCTTGTCGATGACGGCCTCCACGCCGTGGAGGGCGCCCTGTTTGTCGCGGTAGACGGGGATGCCGCCGCCGCCGGAGGCGATGACCACGGAACCGGCCTCGACGAGGCGGACGATGAGCTCCCGCTCCACGATGCCCACGGGGTCCGGCGAGGGGACGACGCGCCGCCAGCCGCGGCCGGAGTCCTCGATCCAGCTCTCGCCGTTCTCGGCGATGCGCTGTTTGGCCTGGGCTTCGTCGAAGAAGGGGCCCACGGGTTTGGTGGGGTTGGTGAAGGCCTGGTCGTCGGGGTTGACCTCCACCTGGGTGACGATGGCGGCGGGCTCCTTGCCGCTGATGCCGCGCTCGGCCATGAGGTTGTGGAGGTTCTGGCAGAGCATGTACCCGATGAAGCCCTGGGTTTCGGCGCCGCAGACGTCCATGGGCATGGCGGGCACCCGTGAACTGCCCAGCTCGTTCTGGATCAGAATGGCGCCGACCTGCGGGCCGTTGCCGTGGGTGACGACGACCTCGTAGCCGGATTCGATCATGCGCACCAGCTGTTTGGCGGTGCCGTTTACGCTCTCCATCTGTTCTGCGGCGGTGCCTTTCTGCCCGCGCTGCAGGATGGCGTTTCCTCCCAGTGCTACCACTACTCGCTTGGACACTGCTATCCCCCCAGCTCCTGGAATGAACTTTTTTCGCTTAGGGGTTTATTATACACGCTGCCGTCGCGTTGTCCACCGGGAGGCCACGTTGGGCACCGCCCGACTGCGCCGGGAAGGTCCTCGATGCATCGGGGCGGCGATTGTGGCTCCCGCTACGACTGGCGTCTGCCCGGTCACCGAGGTCCCGCGCTCCCAACAGAAATCCAGGATCAGGGCAGTGACAGCTTGCTGTCATGATACTGAGGGAGAATGAAACAACGCGTTGGGTGCCGCCCGACTGGCGCCCGAGCGGTAACTCGCCGAAGGCGTTCGCTTCGTCGAGCTGCGGAGGGCGGTCGGCTCAGAAGCACCTCCTTGTGCTTTCTCGCCTCTCGGCGACATCACGTCGCCTCGACCGTCCTCCGCGACGCTCTCCTCGCTCACCGGCTCAAAACCGCTCTTCCGCGCCAGTCGGGACGGCAAGACAGAAAAACCCCCGCAGGGATCTGCGAGGGGGAGTGATGCCGCTGTGGGTTCCTGTCGCGACGAGGCGGCTAGTCTTCCATGATCTCCTGTTCCTTGTCCTTGAGGACCTCGTCGATCTTCTCGATGTAGCCGTCGGTGACCTCCTGGATCTCCTCCAGGTAGTCGTGCATCTGGTCCTCGCTGATGGTGCTGTCCTTTTCCATCTTCTTGTAGAGATCGTTGCCCTCGCGGCGGAGGTTGCGCACCGCCACCTTGGTCTCCTCGGCGTACTGCCGGACCACCTTGGTGAGCTCCTTGCGGCGCTCCTGGGTGAGCTCGGGGAGGTTGATGCGGATGGCCTCGCCGTCGTTCTGCGGGGTGACCCCCAGCGGGGAGGCCAGGATGGCCTTCTCCACATTCTTGATGGCCGAGGGGTCCCACGGGGAGACGAGGATCTGCCGCGCCTCGGGGATCGAGATGTTGGCGAGCTGCTTCAGAGGCGTGGGGGCTCCGTAGTAGTCCACCTTGATGTCTTCCACCAGCGCCGGATGGGCCCGGCCGGTCCGCACACCAGCCATCTCGCTCCGGAGATGCTCCACTGCCTTGTCCATCTTGTCCTTGAGGTCTTTCATTGCGTCCTTGGGCATCTGTCTCACTCCTTCCCAGCGGTTACGACTGTGCCTATGTGTTCATCCTGCACCAGGAGCCGCTCCAGGTTCCCTTTCTGCAGGATGTCGAACACGACGATGGGGATGGCGTTTTCCATACAGAGCGAGAAGGCCGCGGCGTCCATGATCTCCAGCCGCCGTTCGATGGCCTCCCGATAGGTGAGCGTGGCGAGGCGCCTGGCGTCGGGGTTCGCCACGGGGTCCCTCTCATATATACCATCCACCTTCGTTGCCTTCAACAGCGAATCGGCACCGATTTCGGCGGCCCGGAGCGCGGCGGCGGTGTCGGTGGAAAAATAGGGGGATCCGGTGCCGGCGGCGAAGATGAGCAGCCTGCCCTTTTCGAAGTGCCGCAGCGCCCGGCGCCGGATGAAGGGCTCGGCCACGTCGCGCATCTCCACGGCGGTCTGCACCCGGGTGGGTACGCCCTGGCGTTCCAGCTCGTCCTGCAGCGCCAGGGCGTTGATCACCGTGGCGAGCATCCCCATGTTGTCGGCCTGGGAGCGTTCGAAGCCCCGCTCCACCGCCTGGAGGCCCCGGAAGATGTTGCCGCCGCCCACCACCATGCCGATCTCGATCCCCTGTCGGGCCACTGCGGCGATCTCGCCGGCCATCCCGGTGAGCACCTCGAAATCGATGCCGAACTCCTGGTTGCCGGACAGGATCTCGCCGGAGAGTTTGAGCAGTATCCGTCGTTTCCGTGCCATGATCCACCTCTTCGCTACGGTGTGGGGTTTTGCTACAAAAAAAGAGGCGAGGGCTCTCCCCCGCCTCCGGAATAGGCTTCTAGGAACCGATGGCGTACCGTTGGAAGCGGCCGACCACGATGTTCTCGCCCAGCTGGGCGATGTGCTCCTTCACCAGATCCTTGATCTTCTTGTCGGGATCGCGGACGTAGTTCTGCTCCAGGAGGCAGCTCTCCTCGTAGAACTTGCGCACCTTGCCCTCGGCGATCTTGTCGAGGATGTGCTCCGGCTTGCCCTCCTCGGCGGCCTGCTTGCGGTAGATCTCCTTCTCCCGCTCCAGGTCTTCGCCCGGGACATCGTCGGGGGAGACGTAGGTGGGGTCCGCCGCGGCGATGTGCAGACAGAGCTCGTGGCCCAGCTGCTGGAACTCGTCGGTGCGGGCGACGAAGTCGGTCTCGCAGTTGAGCTCCACCAGGGTGCCCACCTTGCCGTTCATGTGGATGTAGCTGAAGACCATGCCTTCGGCAGCCTCGCGGCCGGCTTTCTTGGCTGCCTTGGCGATGCCCTTCTCGCGGAGGAAATCGATGGCCTTCTCGATGTCGCCGTCGCACTCCCCCAGTGCCTTCTTGCAGTCCATGATGCCCGCTCCGGTGCGTCCCCGGAGCTGCTTGACCTCTTGCATTGTCACGCCCATTGACGGTTAGGCCTCCTTCCAGCCTTTGTTCTCTGCTATCCCCTGCTGGGTGAGTTTCTCGCCTTCAGGGGTGTAGGTTTCAAGTCGCTTATCCTGCTGCTCCTTCGCCGCCGGAGCCTTCGCCTCCACGGCGGGCTCTTCCATTGCCTGCTGCTGCTCCGGTGCGGCCGCGCCGTCCTTGCCCTGCTTGCCCTCGATGACGGCGTCGGCCATGAGGCCCACCATGAGTTTGATGGCCCGGATGGCGTCGTCGTTGCCGGGGATGGGATAGTCGATCAGCTCGGGATCGCAGTTGGTGTCCACGATGGAGATGATGGGGATGCCGAGCTTCCGGGCCTCCAGGACGGCGATGTTCTCGCGGCGGGGGTCGATGATAAAGACGGCGTCGGGGAGGGCTTTCATCTCCCGGATGCCGATGAGATACTTCTCGAGCTTCTCCTTCTCCTTGTGCATGAGGACGGCTTCCTTCTTGGTCCAGTTGGCCATGGAACCGTCCTCCTCCATGCGCTGGAGTTCGATCATGCGGTTGACCCGCTTGCGGATGGTGACGAAGTTGGTGAGCAGGCCGCCGAGCCAGCGCTGGGTGATGTAGAAGCCGCCGCAGCGGATGGACTCCTCGCGGATGATCTCCTGCGCCTGCCGCTTGGTGCCCACGAAGAGGACGCCGCCGCCGCTCCCCGAGACGTCGCGCAGGAAGTTGTAGGCCCGCTCCAGACCCTTGACGGTCTTCTGCAGGTCCACGATGTAGACGCCGTTCCGTTCGGTGAATATGTAGGGCTTCATCTTCGGGTTCCAGCGCCGTGTCTGGTGGCCGAAGTGAACACCGCACTCCAGTAGCCGCTTCATGGTGACAAGTGCCATTGTGGTACCTCCCTTGGTTTGTGCCTCCGCGTCCGTCATCTGCCTGCGGAACCCCGCAACAGAGGGGCACCACCGCAAACATCAGGCGCGTGTGTGCTGAAAAGCCGGCGGGTAGTATAGCACATCTCGCGTTTGACCTGCAACTGGCCTGCGACTAGAATAGGGGTGGTATGTTTAATCAGAGAAAATGGGGGGGAGATGTAATAATGGCAGAAGGTTCGCTGATCCAGCAGCTGGACAACCTTCCGCCGGAGCAGAAAGCCATGCTCAACAGACTGAAGCGGGTTGAGGGGCAGCTCCGGGGGATCCAGCGCATGATTATCGAGGAGAAACCCTGCAACACCATCCTCGTGCAGCTCTCGGCGGCGCGGAAGGCGATGCAGCAGGCCTGCATCGAGATCCTGAAAAGCTACGTCCAGAAGTGCCTGGTGGAAAACGACCCGCTGGATATCGACGAGCTCGAGCGGCTGATCGGAGCGCTGGTGGAGCTGGCGCCGCCGCAGGGCGCCGGGGAACAGCAGGATTCCTGAGACGGCGACGCCGCCGGTCTATCCCTCGCAGGCGTCGAGGCCGCCGAGCAGTGTCCCCAGCAGGGCATCCTGCCGGAGGGCCCTGCCCGTGTAGGTGTCGGTGATCACGCCCCCTTGCAGCGCCCAGACGCGCCGGCAGGGGGCGATCCTTCTGCGTACCCCGTAGGCGTCGGCGCCGCGCATGAGGCCCCAGCCCCTGCGCCCTCCGGAGGCCGCCGCATTCTCGGCGGCGGGGGCTGCCTGGTCGGGCCCGATCCTGGGCTGGATCCGCGTCCCCCCGGGGCCCTCCCGAACCAGCCGGATCGCCCTGGTCTCCCGCTCTTCGGCCTGGCCGGTGACGGCGTTGACCAGCACCCAGAGGTAATCGTACCGGGGCGGCGAGAGGAGCCCTCTGGTGAAAAGCTCTACAGGGACCACAAAATAGGGGAACAGGATGAAGCGTTCGGGATCGGGGATGGCGACGGTGACCGGCAGGAAGCGCTCAATGGGGTCCATGGGGTATCCTCCACAGGGCAAAGGTCGGCCCCCCGAGGGGCCCCAGCGACCCCGTGGCACCCGGAGAACACCGCTTACCGTTGCTCCCTTCCGGGCCTGGCGGGATTCGCGGGTCTCCGCCGCACGGGACTGAAGCCCCCTGGAGGGCCGACCGAAGAATACAGAAAATGGCGGAGAGGGAGGGATTTGAACCCTCGAGGCACGGTTTTGACGCGCCTACTCGCTCTCCAGGCGAGCGCCTTCGACCACTCAGCCACCTCTCCGCACGAAGGGCATTATATACCGCCTTCCCGATTCTGTGCAACCGGGAGATTGCCAACTGGCGGAGGAGGTGGGATTCGAACCCACGAGACGGGGGTTAGCCGTCTAGACGATTTCGAGTCGACCGCCTTCGACCGCTCGGCCACTCCTCCGCGGGAAGAGATTATAACACGCCCGCGAGATTTCGCAACCGCGCCTGCGGCAGGGGTTTCCGCGGTGTTTCAGCCCCGCTGTCGGCGGCGCTGCGCAAAGAAGGCCTGCAGCAGCTGGCGGCACTCCGGGGCCATCACTCCGCCAGCGACCCGGCAGCGGTGGGCAAGCCGGCTGTCGCGGGGGATGTCGTAGAGGGTGCCCGCCGCCCCGGCGGGGGGGTCGGCGGCGCCGTAGACCAGCCGGGGGAGCCTGGCCTGGACGATGGCCCCGGCGCACATGGGG
>JAIPGA010000110.1 GCA_021736445.1 Synergistales bacterium
CTCCAGTGGAGGATGAGCGATCCCTTCCCCTCGATGCCCGCCCAGGTGGCCAGGGCGATGACCGCCAGCACGACGATCCTGCTCAGTCTGAGACCGCTTCCGGAGCCCAACAGTCTGGGAAACCGGGGGAGGATCAGGTCCTCCACGAGATTGGTGGCGATGCCCAGCGACAGCCCCGCCGCACAGCCGATGACGGTGATCAGGATGCCCGCCCAGAGGGCACCGGCCACAAGGGGCGGAAAGGTGGCTTCGATGAAGTAGGGCAGCGCGTGGGCCGGCGTGATCGCCGCGCCGGAGGCCCGCAGGGAGAGGCCGATCCAGATCCCCAGCAGCCCCAGAGGCGGCATGAGCAGGGCGGAGAGGAAGGCTCCCTTCCTGGCGGTCTGTTCGTTCCGTGCGGCGAAGAGCGACTGGACATAGATCTGGGTGCTCAGCACCCCCAGCAGGAGCGAGAGCCCCGCGCTCCCGTCTTTGGCGAATCCGCGGCCGAAGAGATGCAGAAAGGGGTGGAAGGGGGTGGTCTCCACCAGGCGCGCCGGGCTGTACCCCTGGTACCAGGCTGCGGCCGCACAGAGGCCGAGGGTGCAGTAGAGGAAGAGGATCTTGGCCCGCCCCACGGCGCTGTAGCTTTTCAGTCCGCCGGCGTAGATGAACCCGACGATGATCAACGCTACGGCGACGGCCGCCTGGGTGTGGGGGATGTGGAGCACGCTCTGCAGAAGGGCGATCCCCGCCAGGAACTGGGCCACCACGGAGATGAAGGTCCCCAGGCTGGAGGCGATCATCACCGAGAGCGAGGTGGCCGGACCGTATTCCCTGTTGAGAAACTGCGGGATGGTGACCAGTCCGGTGCGGCGCAGAGGGCGGGCGAAGAGCGCCCCCAGAAGGAGACAGCCCAGGCCGCCGCCCAGGGTGAACCACCAGGCGGAGAGGCCGTACTCGTAGGCCATCTGGGCGGTGCCGACCGTCGAGGCTCCTCCAACCAGAGCCCCGAGAAGGATGCCGGTGACCCCGACACTGGTGACCTTCCTCCCGCCTACATTGTAGTCGGCGGTTCCCTTTGTTCTTCTCCCCGAGAGGAGTCCCAGGGCGACGAAGAGCGCGACAACGAGACACGCGGCTGCAAGAAACAGTATGGGCACGGGTTGCACCTCCTGAATGCTGTGGAAGACTGCAGGCTATGATACCCTAGAACCATCGTCGATCCTAGGGGGTGGAGGCTGTGGAAGCTGTGCGCGGCATGGTGTCTGTTGTGGTGGTGTGTCTGGTTCTGGCGCTCTCCGTGGGGAACTGCGGGGCGGCGGTGGATCCCGTCGAGGAGGAGTGGCTGCTCCAGGTGGCGGTGGTCCCGCCCGCTCAGGGATGGGACAGCCCTGAAGGGACGGCCGCAGCGGCAGCGCTTGAGTATGTGGAGCGGGAGACGAACAGCCGTCGCGATGGCGTGGCCGGCAACGACATCCGTTTTGTGGAGATCGAGCCGGCGACCATGGAGGATCTCCTTGAGGATGCGACATCGGTGGTGGAGCGCTGGAAGAGCCGGCGGGTCGTGGCGGTGGTCAGCTTCGCCGATGCCGTGACGACCTACGATCTGCTGCAACAGCTGGCGGGGAGCGGGTTTGCCCTCATCCTTGCCTTCGGCAGGGATGTCTCGCTTGCCGACGGGGAGGGGGAGCCGTTCCCCTCGGTCTTTGCCCTGGATCTCTACAAAAGATACACGATCCGTGCGGTGGCGGCCCGGGCCTCCAGGGCATTGCCGCAGGGAACGGGGATCGCCATCCTGGCCGACCGGCTCGATCCCTTTCTGGCCGAATCCACCAGACTCCTGCAGCGCGATCTCGGGCTCCGCGGGTTCTCGCCGCTCCCGATCTGGATCGCCGGATACGCCGACAGGAACCTCCGCAACCGTTTGCTCGAGGCTTCCTCTGCAGGCGCCGAGGTGGTCGTCAGCCTCCTGGGGCCCCTGGGCACGCTGGATGTCTGGACTCGTATCGAACGGAACGCGCTTCCCATGGAGCTCTGGCACGCCGGAGGACGCAACGAGATGGTGCGGGCCAGGCCGGGCGTCCTGGTGGTGGATCAGGAATGGCCCCTGGAGCATGCCGGGAGAGGCCTGCAGGATATCAGGATGGATATATGGGACAGTACGGGGGTGATGGTGGACCGCATGCCCCTGGCGGTTAGGAGCCTTGCGGCGGGGACCCTGGTGGTGCAGGGGCTCCAGGCCTCGGGAGGGAAGGGGGGAACCCCGCTCTACCGCGCGCTGGAAGGCGTCGGGGGGCTGCCCTTCGGCGACCGTACGCTCGCTATCGATGCCTCCACCCACCGGCCGGGGGAGCGTCGGATCGCCGTACTCTCCACGGACGGCGAAACATGGAGAATGGTGGATACCGTAGCGGTGCAGTCGAGGTTTGTCCCGGAGTAAAACCCTGACCACACCAAGTGTGGCGAGAAAGGAAGATAGCCGATGAAACTGGAAGAGATCCGCACCACTCTGGAGGCCGACACCCTCTGCCGCGAGGGACTGCTGGAGAGCGTCGCCGTGGAATACGCCTACGCCTCGGACCTGATGAGCGACGTCCTCGCCTTCGCCAGACCGGGCTCCCTGCTGCTGACGGGGCTGACCAACCTCCAGATTGTTCGTACCGCCCAGATGATGGATATGCCGGCGGTGGTCTTCGTGCGCGGCAAACAGCCCCGGCAGGAGGCTGTGGAGCTGGCGGAGAAGATGGGGATCCCCCTTCTGTCGACCTGCAAGAGCATGTACGAGGCCAGTGGCCTGCTGTTGATGGCGGGCATCCTGCCCTGCGAGATCCCCAGGAGGGAGCGGCCCCAGTGAACAGCCCCTACGAGCTGGAGTTCAGCGTAGCCGGCGAGGACTTTCTCGCCGCCGGCGAAGGATCGAACCGGGTCAAGGAAACATTGAAGATGCTGGGGATCGCCTCCGATTTCTGCCGCCGCGCTTCGATCATCACCTACGAGGCGGAGATGAACCTTGTGATCCACGCCCGTGGAGGGACGGTCCACGTGGAGATCTGTCCGGAACAGCTTGTGCTGACCACCATCGACGAGGGCCCCGGCATCGAGGACGTGGAGCTGGCCATGCAGGAGGGCTACTCCACCGCCCCCGACCATATCCGGGAGATGGGCTTCGGCGCCGGCATGGGACTGAGCAACATCAAGCGGAACGCCGACGACCTGGCTATCGATTCCCGCCCCGGCGAGGGGACGACGCTCCGGGCTGTGGTGCGTTTCGCCCAGGGGAAAGGAGGAATCGCCTGATGGGCCACGGAGTCAAGATCTTCAACGCCGCCTGTAAAGGCTGTGTCAACTGCATCAAATCCTGCCCCACCGAAGCGATCCGGGTGGTGGACGGCCGGGTGCGGATCATTCCGGAACTCTGCATCGACTGCGGCGAATGTCTGCGCACCTGTACCAAGAAGGCCCTCGGCATGGACGAGGATGACTGGGATACCCTCCGTACGGCCGGGGATCTCCAGGTGATGAGTGACCCCACACTCTACGCGCAGCTCGGTTCCTACCGGCGTCCCGGTGTGGTCCGCGATGCGCTCTCCCATTTCGGCGTACGGGAGGTGGCCTCGGAGGTGCCCCTGGCCTACGATGTGGGGGCCTACGCCATCGCCAGGGCCCTGGAGGAGGCGGAACCGGGCCGGAAGCCGCTGATCTCCACATACTGTCCCGCCATCGTCCGGCTGGTGCAGGTGCGTTTTCCCGAGCTGCTGCCGCGGCTTGTTCCGGTGGAGTCCCCCCTGGAGATCGCCGGACAGATCTGGCGCCGGGACCACAGGGATTCCAACCTCACCCTGGTGGCGCCCTGCCCGGCCAAGATCACGCTGGTCCGCGAACCCGTGGGGCGGGAGAAAAGCTCCTTCACCTCCGTGGTGGCCGTCAAGCGGGTGACCCGGGATCTCCTCGCCTCCGGGGCCACGGCGGAGGTGCCGCAGAAACCCATGGAGAATATCCGCTGGCTGATGTGGGCCCTCCGGGGCGGGGAGACCAGGCATGTGACCCAGTTCCTCGACCGGCCGGTGAAAACCATGGTGGTGTCGGGGCTGCGCAACACCCTGGATCTCCTGCAGGAGCTGGAACTGGGTCATCTCCCCGGTGTGGACTATGTGGAGTGCCGGGTCTGTGATCTGGGATGTATCGGCGGGATCGGGAATGCGGAGACCCGCTTTCTCTCGGAGATCCGTCTGCGGGAGCTGCCGGTCCGGTGGGAGCTTACCGAACACGAGTTCGGCGAGGTGCAGGAGCTCTACGATCAGGGGATCTGGAAGCTCAAGGTTTCGCCCAGAGCCACGCAGTCCAGGACCCTCGGCAAGAATGTCGCGGAATCCATGAACAGACTGCAGAAGCTCAAGAAGGTCTACGACGAGCTGCCCCACATCGACTGCGGCGCCTGCGGCCGGCCCACCTGCCATGCCCTGGCCGAGGACATCGTCCGCGGTGAGGGGGAGGTGACCGACTGCATCTTCAAACTCCGGGATCGCATTTCCACACTGGCCCGGGAGATCGCCGACCTCTCCGGCCACGTGCCCCATACTCTCCGCAACAGGGAGGAGGACTAGTATGCGCATCGACAGAATCTTTGCCGAACAGGGGATCGAAACCGCCACGGCACGGCCCCCCTCGGGAGAGGTGGAAAGGGGGTTCATCGGCGATCTGCTCAGCTATGTGGTGGGCAACGCACCGGAGAAGGCGCTGTGGATCACCGTCCACGGGCATCTCAACGCGGCCGCCGTCGCCGTTCTGCGGGAGATCCCCTGTATCGTCCTGGTAGGCGGGCGCCGGCCGGACAAAAACCTTCTGGAACGCTGCAACAGGGAAGGCATTGTCGTGGGCGTGACCGAGCTGTCCGCCTTCGAACTGGCCGGCAGACTCTGGTCTATGGGTCTGGGCGGCGGAGGTTCCCAGGGCTGATGCTCTCCGACTACAGGGTGGATCTGCATATCCATACCGTGCTTTCCCCCTGCGGGGAACTGGAGATGGGTGCCCCGGAGATCGTGGAGCGGGCGCTGGAGGCCGGACTGGACTGCATCGCCGTCACCGACCACAACGCGGCGGAGAACGCCCCCGCTCTCCAGGAGGCGGCTTCGGGAACCGGCCTTGTGGTGCTGGCCGGTCTGGAGGTGCAGACCGCCGAGGACATCCATGTGGTCGCCATCTTTGAAACCACCCAGGCGGCGCTGGATTTCCAGGACTGGCTCTGGAAGGGTCTGCGCCGCTTCCCGAACGACCCCGACATCTTCGGCTACCAGGTGGTGGTCGATGGGACGAACCGGATTCTCCGGCAGGAGGAGACGCTCCTCGTGCAGGGGGTGACCTACGATATCGAGGAGGTGCTTGAGGAGGTCCACCGTCGCCGGGGGATCGCCTTCCCCGCCCACGTGGACCGTCCCGCCTTCTCCTATACGGCGGCACTGGGTCCCCTGCCGGAGGGGCTGCCTGTGGACGCCATCGAGCTCTCCAGAACCCTCTCCCCCGATGAGGCCGAGCGATGGCGGGCGTCGCTCCCGGCCAGGACAGTGCTCCGCAACTCCGACGCCCATTCCCTGGATGCGCTCCACCGCAACCACTGCAGCACCATGCTTCTCGAGCGCCCCTCCTTCGGGGAGATCGCCCTGGCCCTCCGAGAGCGCGCGGGACGCAGGGTCTTCTGGCCCTGGGCCCGGGGGGACCGGTAGCGGACAGCCCCTTGCGGATGCGTGG
>JAIPGA010000111.1 GCA_021736445.1 Synergistales bacterium
AGCAGCCCGCCGAATTCCACCTCGTCACCCACCTGGCCTCCGGGAACGGGGATGATGCGCACCGCCGTGGTCTTGTTGTTGATCATCCCGATGGCCGCCTCGTCGGCGATGATGGCGCTCAGTGTCTCGGCCGGCGTGTCTCCGGGGACGGCCACCATGTCGAGCCCTACGGAACAGACGCAGGTCATGGCCTCCAGCTTGTCCAGAGCAAGCGTTCCCTCCCGGGCGGCGCGGATCATCCCGGCGTCCTCGCTGACGGGGATGAAGGCACCGGTCAGCCCGCCCACATAGGAGGTGGCCATGGCGCCGCCCTTCTTCACGGCGTCGTTGAGCATGGCCAGCGCCGCCGTGGTCCCGTGGGTGCCGCACTGCTCCAGCCCCATGGCCTCCAGGATCTCGGCCACACTGTCCCCCGGCGCGGGGGTGGGCGCCAGGGAGAGATCGACGATGCCGAAGGGCGTCCCGAGACGTTTGGCCGCCTCGCGGCCCACCAGCTCGCCGGCCCTGGTGATCTTGAAGGCCATCCGCTTGATCCGGTCGGCCAGCTCGCCCAGAGCCAGATCGGGGTGCCGCTTCACCGCCTGCAGGACCACACCGGGCCCGCTGATCCCCACGTTGACGGCGCTGTCCCCCTCGCCGACGCCGTGGAAGGCCCCGGCCATGAAGGGATTGTCCTCCGGGGCGTTGCAGAAGACCACCAGTTTGGCGCAGCCCAGACCGCCGCTGCCTCCGGTCTTCGAGGCGGTGGCCTTGATCACATCCCCCATCTGCCGCACCGCATCCATGTTGATCCCCGACCTCGTTGACCCCAGATTGACGGAGGCACAGACCCGCTCCGTCGCGGCCAGGGCTTCGGGGATGGAATCGATAAGCGCCAGATCGGCCCGGGTCATGGCCTTGTGGACCAGGGCCGAGTAGCCGCCGATGAAGTCGGCCCCCACCTCGGCGGCCGCCTGATCCAGCGTTTCGGCCAGCGGTACCGGCGAAGCGCTGCCGGCGGCAGCCGCCACCAGCGCAATGGGTGTCACGGAGACCCGCTTGTTGACAATGGGGATGCCGTAGTCCCGCTCAATCGCCTCGGTAACGGGCACCAGTTGCTCGGCCCTGGTGAGGATCCGTTCGCGCACCTTCCGACAGGTGGCCGCCATGTCCGGTCCGGCGCAGTCCATCAGGGAGATCCCCATGGTCACCGTCCGGAGGTCCAGCCGCTCCTCCTGGATCATGCGCAGGGTCTCCAGAATCTCCGATGAAGCAAAGGAAATGGTCTGCATCGCTACCCCCTATACCCTGTGCATGTAGTTGAAGACGTCCTCGTGCTGGACCGTTACCTGGACACCCAGACGCCTTCCCTCGTTCTCCAGGGCCTCCCGGAGCTCGCCCAGATCCCCGGCGCCTGTGGCCAGATCCACCACGGCGATCATGGTAAAGAGACCACCCACGATGGTCTGGCTGATATCCTTGATGTTGATCCCCTTCGCGGAGATCACGCCGGTGATCCCCGCGATGATCCCCACGGTATCGCGTCCCACCACGGTGATCACCGCTCTGTTTTCCTGCTGTTCGTTCACTCTCTTCGTCTCCTTCCTCATTGTTCCGTATCGCTCAATGGTCCGCCGGGCCGTCCCCCGATCACCGCGAGCGGTTGACCATCCAGACACCGGTCAGGATCGCGGCACCCCCCGACAGCGTCGCCCAGGTCACGGCCTCGCCCAGAAGCACCGCCGCCACAGCCGTGGCCGACAGGGGGTTCAGGTACATGAAGACCCCGGCGTGGGAGGCCGGCAGGATCTGGAGCGCCCCGTTCCAGAAGGCGTAGGCCAGACCCGAGCAGAGGAACCCGAGAAAAGCCAGACTCCACCAGGTCGCCGCGGAAAGCGACATCAGCTCCTCCGTGGGTCCCTGCAGCACGTAGAGCGCCGTAGTCATCAGCCACCCCAGAATGATCGCCCAGAGCAGCGTCCGGGTGGGGTTGTCTCCGCCCAGCCAGCGCCGGGAGAGCACCGTATAGACCGCCCAGTTGACGGCGCTGCAGAAGATCAGAAAGTCCCCGAATCCCACGGCCCCGCCCGGCTTGAGGGCAGCGAGATCGCCGTTGGAGACCACCAGGAGCACACCCCCTGCAGCCAGGGCGATCCCCAGCACGCCGATCCTCCGGAGGCGCTCCCCGAGGAGACAGAACCCCAGGAGGGCGATGAAGACAGGCATGGTGGAGATGATCCAGGCCGAGGTGGCCGCCTGAGCGGTCTTCAGTCCGGTGGTCTGCAGCAGCTGGTGGACCGGCACCCCCAGAAAGCCCAGCAGACCGCAGGTCAGCCACTCCCGCCCCCGGGGCAGCGATCGGCCCTTCCCCAGCAGCACAGGCAGGAGGATCACAATGCCCAGGCCGAACCGGATCCATATGATGGTCAGCGGCGAGGCCCCCCGCAGGGCGATCTTCGTCGCCGTAAAGGAAGCCCCCCAGGAAACCACGGCGGTGGCCGCCATCAGCATTCCGAGCGCCAGAAAGGGAGAGGCCGCCGCCTCTCCCCCGGACTGTTGGCTTGCAGACATGTCCGCTTCCTTGCGATTTCGCACCTGCTCGTTTCCCATCCTTTCTCGTCCCGGCACGCGTCAGGGCACCACCCGGATCGGCGTGCTGTACCGCCAGGCGATCCGGGCCACCCGGCCGCCGTCGACGGTAAAGACAGCCTCGTCCCCCGCCGGAGTGGTGTAGACAAGCCGTTCCTCCGAGCGCCTGTCGGGGGAGCCCAGCGAGTAGAGCACATCCTCGCGGTAGGAGCCCACCCGCAGCCCCCAACGTACGGGGACCGACGGATCGGTCACCGTGATGGCCTCAGGCTGCAGCAGGTCCCCGGAGACCACCAGACTGATCCGGAGCCCGTCGCCTTCCAGGGTATGCCGCCCCGGCGGGGCGGATCCGGGGGTGGCGAAGGCATGGCCCTCCATGCCCGGCAGTGTGGCCACCTGGTTCCAGTGTTCCCCGGCGAGGGGAAAGCCGAAGGGACTGAAGAGGAAGAGCTCCACCCTGCCGGCCTCTGCGAGGTCGATCCCCTCCTCCCCACCGGGGAACAGCATGGGCAGAACCAGCAGCGCCGCGCCGGCCAGGACGACAACCGCAAGGACGCCTGCCAGGATACGGGGATGCCCGCGCAGAAGGGGAAGGATGCTCCCAGCTACCGGACGCAGGAAACCAAGAGTGCGCCTGAAGAGAGGCACAAGGCGCCGTCGCACCCCACGGCCCCCCTCCTCCGGTGGGGATTCCTCCTCCGGAGGGGAACCCTCGTGCTCCGCAGGAGGCTCCTCTTCATCGGGAGGGGCGTCTTCCGCCTCCTCCGGTGATTCCTCGGCCGTTTCGGAGGTCGCTTCCCCGGTTTCGGCGGCCTCCTCTTCAGCGGGCTCCTCCTCACCGGTCTTCCGCCGGCGCAGCAGGGAACGCATCCTTCCGGACAGGGCGCCAAGGCGGCGCCGGAGGGAACGGAGCCGATCCATCAACGTGGAGATCAGTCTCATTCGCTACTGCGCAGCGGCACGTTCCAGCCGTCTTCGAAAGCGATCTCGGCCAGCGGCTTCCGCTCCCGGGACGCACGCTCCTGTTCGGCCGCGTCATCGGGCAGTGAGGAGGCATCCCCGGGATGGCCGACGGCCACCGCCACCACCGGTTCAAAGCCCCCGGGCACCCCGTAGGTCTCGCGGACCTTCCTGCGCGAGAACCCGGCCATGGCGTGGGCGAAGAGCCCTTCGGACACGGCCTGCAACATCATGTTCTCCACGGCCAGCCCCATATCGTGGGCGTAGTGCCGGTTCTCCTTGCCGTTCAGGGTAAACACCTCTCTGGAGACCCCAACGAGCAGCACGCCAGCGTTCTTCGCCCAGACCCGGTTGGCCTCCACAAGACAGCGCAGCATCCGGGCGAAGGCCTCGTTGTCCTCCCGGGGGGCGACAAGGAAACGCCAGGGTTGCTCGTTGAAGGCGCTCGGCGCCCACCGGGCGGCCTCCAGAACCCGCATCAGCCTGACACGCTCCACCGGCCGGGGATCGAAGGCCCGGGGACTCCAGCGGCGCTTGATGAGCTCCGCTATCTCCATCTCTGTGGCTGCAGGTTTTTCCATCGGGCGCACCTCCTTCATGATTGATATGTACATCCATTCGTATTATACCAGGGCCCGCCGCCCCGCAGCGAAGAGAGCGGCTGCGGACCTTTTCAGTCAAATGGCGGCTTTTACGCAGACCGCCGGAGATGCTACACTTGCCGCGCTTATCATCGCACAGGGAGGTACAAGATCAATGATGAAGGTATCACGCGTAATGGTGGCACTTCTGGTTCTCCTGATGGCCTGCACGGCAGTCGCGGCGGCACAGACGGAAACGGCCGACGAATCGTCCTTCTCCTTCGCAAGCCCCGACCAGCCGGCGGCAGGGAGCACCGAACAGAAGGCCGATCCCGACAAGGTACTCGCCAAGGTCGGCGACCGGGCGATCACCCAGGGCGATCTCATGGCGGTGCTGCAGAACCTCGAACCGCGACAGGCCATGTTCTTCGCCACCCCACAGGGCCAGCAGCGGCTCCTGGAGCAGCTCATCAACAGGGAGCTCATCTACCTCTGGGGCAAGGAGCTCAACGTCTCCGAGGAAGAGGCTTTCCAGCAGCAGCTGGAAATGCTGAAAAGCGACCTCGTCCGGCAGTACGCCCTCCAGCAGCTTCTCGGTGACGTGACGGTCACCGAGAAAGAGGAAAAGGAATACTACGACGCCAACAGCAAGGACTTCATGACCAAGGAGCAGGTGGAGGTCAGCCACATCCTTGTCTCCAGCGAGGACAAGGCTGTGGAGGTGCGTAACGAGATCGTTGAAGAGGGCGTCTCCTTCGACGTGGCCGCCAGGGAATACTCCGAAGGCCCCACTGGCAAGGAGGGCGGCAAACTGGGCACCATCTCCCGGGGCGACGTGGTCCCCGAATTCGAGGAGGTCGCCTTCGCCCTGGAATCCGGCGACATCAGCGATCCCGTGAAGACCAAGTACGGCTACCATATCATCATGGTCTCCGCAAAGAAGGCGGCGGAGCAGAAGCCCTTCGAGGATGTGCAGGGCGAGATCCAGAAGCAGCTGGCCCAGCAGAAGCAGCGCGAACTCTACGAGAGCAAGCTGGAGGAGCTGCACGAGCAGTTCCCCGTGGAGATCACCGCCGAACCGAAGAAGCAGGACAAGGCCGGCGAGGAGAACAAGGAAGACAACTAGGACCCACCGACGGGTTCGACGACAGAGCGACAGCGACGCGCCCCGGCCGCG
>JAIPGA010000112.1 GCA_021736445.1 Synergistales bacterium
GGTCTCTACGTGTGCTCCCTGCAGCGGCAGTGCAGCGTCCCTTGCGGCGGCCGCCGCCTTCAGTCGATGTATCCCAGCGACCGGAGTTTCGTCCGCAGGGCCTCTTCCTCCTCCGGGCTGAGGGCGTCGGCCTCCTCCTCGGCGCGGTCCACGGCCGCCTCCAGCGCCTGGAGCACGAAACCCTCCACCGACTGGCGGCCGCACTGCCGGCAGTAGGCCTCGATGCGGCTATAGAGTTCCGGCGGCAGCTCGAAGGCCGGCAAGGGTGCGCACCTCCCGCAGAAAGGGATGCAGCCGGGCGAAGGGAACCTCCATGCCCAGGCGGATCTCCGGCTTGGCCGTGCCGTGGAAGTCGCTGCCCGCCGTCACCATCAGGCCGAACTCCGCCGCATAGCCCAGGTAGGTCTCCGTGAGCTCCGGCGTGTGGAGCGAGTAGAAGGCCTCGATCCCCTGCAGCCCCTTCCCGGCGAGCCAGGCCACCAGGTCGCGGAGCTCGTCGCCCTCCAGCTTCGTCTGGTAGGGGTGGGCCATCACCGCAATGCCGCCGGCGTCGCGGATCAGCCGGATCGAGCGCTCCGGGTCGAGACGCCTCTTGTTCATGTAGAGCGGCGCGCCCTTCTTGAGATAGCGGTCGAAGGCCTCCTGGAAGCTCTCCACATAGCCCTTCTCGTACATGAGCCGGGCGAAGTGCGGCCGGCCCACGATCTCGTTGCCCGCCACCGCCCTGAGATCCTCCATGGTGATGGCAAAGCCCAGCTTTTGCATGTTGGCGATCATCTGCTCGTTGCGGTGGGCCCGGAAGGACTGCAGCTCTTCCAGGGCGTTCCGCAGCGCCGCGTTGCCCGTGTCGATCCCGTAGCCGAGGATATGCAGCGTCCCCGGAGACTCGGCGCTGATCTCCACCCCCGGCACCAGCACCACATCGGCGGGGACATCCGCCGGGGAGATATCGTCGTAGGCCTCCACGGTGTCGTGGTCGGTGATGGAAAGGACCTCGAAGCCCCTTGCCCCCGCCTGTTGCAGCAGGTAAGCTGGTGTTTCGGAGCCGTCGGAGGCCGTGGAATGGGTGTGCAGATCCAGTAACATAGGCATCAGTCCAGATATCCAAGATTGCGGAGACGGCGCCGGATGGCGGCCACCTCCTCTTCGGTGAGCTCCGGGAGCTGCTCCGGCTCCTTCGTCTGGGCGATGGCGTCCGAGGACACCAGATCGCGGAGCACGTGCACCACGAACTCCGTGACGCTGCTGTAGCCGCTGTCGCCGGTGATGGTCTTGAGCTTCTCGTAGAGACTTTTGGGGATCTTGATGGTAACCTTCTCCATTTGGAGCCTCCAGCACTCTGATTATAGTCTTCACAGGTTATACCATAGATCGTTGCGTCCGGGCAAGGGGCCCGCCGCTGTTCGGCGCGGGGGAAGCAGCGCGGAGGAGGGGCGATGTCCCGCCGGCTGGGCGGCTCTCCCTGCTTCGCAGAAGGCGGCCCTTTTGGGGGCAACCCTGCCGGTGCGGGCTGGTTCCGGTGGTGGCGGAGCGATCTGCGAAAGAGGCAGGGGGTGCCGCGGGGTCCTTGGGGATGACGGGAGGTGTGCGGCGGATGATGCGGCTTTTCCACAGCGTGGGCACCAAGTTCATCGTCTCGATCATCCTGTCGGTGGTCCTCTTTCTCGGTGCGCTCATGCTGGTGACCTACAACTCCCAGAAGCAGGCCGCCCTGGAGAACGCCCGGGAGCTCTCCGCGGTGATCCTCTCCCAGACGCTCTGGCGGATCGACGCGCTCTTCGGCGAGGTGCGGCAGCTCGCCCGCTCCTTCGCCGCCTACCCGGCGGTCAGGGAAATCCGGCCCGAGGCCATGAAGCCGCTGGTCCTGGCGGCGGTGGGGGCCCGGAGCAACTACCTGCGGGCCATCTATCTGGGCACCACCGGCGGCGAGATGCACGAGTGGGGGATCGGGCCGGGCTTCGTGGACCACACGGCCAATCTGGAGGAGGGCTACGACCCGCGGAGGCGTCCCTGGTACCGCCAGGCCGTCGAGCGGGGGCGCTTTACGGTCTCCGAGCCCTATCTCTACGCCAGTGTCCCCGCCCTGGGGATCACCGGGGCGCTGCCGGTCCATAACAGCCGGGGGGAGCGTATCGGTGTGCTGGGGCTGGACATCCTGCTGGAGGACCTCCGGCGGATGATCGGGGCGCTCGCCCCGCACAAGGAGAGCAAGGTGATCCTCCTCAACAGCGAGAACCGCGTGATCGTCAACCAGTTTGACGGCGCCGACGGCGTGGAGACCGACAAGCTGGCCCGGTTTACCCTCTTCGACGCCGCCGGTCTGGAGGGGAACGTCCGGGGGCGGCTCATGGAGCCCCGCGGCCGGGAGGGGCTCTATTTCGTGGCCTCCACAACCCACGGCCTGACGGGCTGGAAGCTGCTGGTGGCCTTCCCCTACAATGCGCTGATGCAGCCGGCCCGGGAGACCGTCCGGTCCATCGTGATGCTGGAGGGGGTGCTCACCGCCATCCTGGGGATCGTCCTGGCAATGCTGGGCAACACCCTGATCACCCGTCCGCTGGGCGGCATCCTCCGGGTGATCCGGCGGATCGAGGAGGGCGACCGGGAGGCCCGGGTGCCCGAGGACCGGGGCGACGAGTTCGGCCTGCTGGCGCGGCAGTTCAACCGACTGGTGGACACGATCCGGGAGTACCACGAGGGGCTGGAGACCAAGGTGAAGCGACGCACCGAGGATCTGCTCCGGCTGCGGGGGGAGAACCTGCGGCTCCGCCTGATCGAGGAGAAGGAGAAGATCTACGGCTACCTCCACGACTCCCTGGGGGCGCGGCTGACCAACATCAATATCTCCAACGCCGTGGCCCAGTCGGCTCTCGGCCGGGACGGGAAGACCCTGCGGGAGATGCTGGGGCGGATCGAGACGAACACCGAAGGGGGGATCGAGGACCTGAAGGAGATCCTCCGCGGGGCCGAGGACGGGGACCGCCGGATCATCGACTTCGAGTGGGTGATCAACGCGAACCTCCGCAAGCGGCTGGAGCTGAAAGAGATCGCCCTGAGCTGCCCGGCCGGCGTGCCCGAGGAGCTCAACGGCCTTCCGCGGGGGGTGCGCTTTGAGCTGGAGAAGATTCTCCAGGAGCTGACCAGCAATGTGCTGAAGCACTCCGAGGCCACGGCGGTGACCCTGCGGGTGCTGTTCCGGGAGGGCTGGGTGACGGTGGTCTTTGCCGACAACGGCCGCGGCGGGGCGACGGAATCCGGCGGGCAGGGCTATGGGCTCACCAGTATCCGGCATCGGGTGGCCTATCTGGGCGGCGCCTTTGACGTGGATTCGCCGCCCGGCGGCGGGACGACGGTGCGGCTGGCGATCCCCGCCGCCGCTGCGTAGCATCGGGCGAGGTGGTGTGACGATGATTTCACTGATCATCTGCGAGGATGTCCGGGAGGTGCGGGAGGGGCTGCGCTATCTCCTGGACATGGAGGAGGACCTGGTGGTCCGGGACGCCGTGCCGTCGGCGGAGGAGCTCTTCGACACGCTGCGGCGCGCCGGGACGCCGGACATCGTGCTGATGGATATCGGTCTGCGGGGCATCTCGGGGATCGAGGCCACGGAGCGGCTCACCAGGGAGTATCCGGCGGTTCGGGTGCTGATCCTCACGATCTTCGAGGAGGAGCAGAAGATCCTCAGCGCGATCCAGGCCGGTGCGGCGGGATACATCCTCAAAAACACCAAGCCGGCGGAGATCGTGGGGCAGATCAAGGCGCTCCACGCCGGCGGCTCGCCGATCAGCCCCAATGTGGCCCGGGTGCTGCTGGAGGAGTTCCAGCGGGAGCACAGCGTCCCCAGGAGCGATGCCGTGGGCCTGACGCCCCGGGAGAAGGAGATCGTGCGGGGGATCGTCGACGGCTACACCTACCGGGAGATCGCCGAACAGCACTGCATCGCCGCCTCGACGGTGAAAAAGCACATCCTCAACATCTACAGGAAGCTCAACGTAAACAGCAAGGTGGAGTTCATCAAGAAGGTCATGCACTGGGACCTCCACCAGCTCTGAGGGCTGCGTCTTCACCAAATGGTGTAGAAAGCAGGCCATGTATACAATCTGAGGGGCAAAGATACGCTACCTGGTCACTTTTTTTGCTCTCCGGGGAGCCACTAGACTAGCTTCGGAGAGGATCACGCGATCCTCCTGCGGAAGCAAGTCTTTTTGGAGGTGACCTGGGTATGGCAGAAAAGCAGGGAATTTTTGATTGGTATTTCAAGTCCAATCTCCTCTTGCGGATCCTCACCGGTCTTGTGCTCGGCGCGGTTGTCGGGCTTGCGGCCGGCGAGGCGATTATGTGGCTCCAGCCCTTCGGCGATCTTTTCGTGCGACTCCTGAAGATGATCGTCATGCCGGTGATCCTGACCACGCTGGTGATCGGCGCGGCGAGCATCAGCCCTGCGGAACTGGGGAAGGTGGGCGTGAAGATCGTCCTCTTCTACCTGCTGACCTCGGCCTTCGCCGTGGCGGTGGGGCTGCTGATGGGCAACATCTTCAAGCCCGGCCTCGGTCTGGAGCTCGGTGACGTCAGCGGGGCCGCCGGACGGATCGCCGAGTCGCCGCCGCTGACGGAGACCTTTCTGAACATCATTCCCACGAACCCCTTCGCCGCGCTCTCCGGCGGCAACGTGCTCCCCACGATCTTTTTTGCCATCATCTTCGGCATCGGCGTGAGCTACCTGAAGATCAGCGGCGACGACCGTCTGCGGAAGGCCGGCGAGACACTCTACAACTTCTTCGACGGCGCCGCCGAGGTGATGTACCTGGTGGTGCGCTGGGTCCTGCAGTACGCCCCCATCGGCGTCTTCGCCCTCATCGCCGTGGTCTTCGCCCAGCAGGGCGCCAAGGCCGTGGGACCGCTGGGGATCGTGACGGCGGCGGCCTTCATCGGCTACGCCGTGCATATCGTCATCGTCTACGGCGGGCTGCTCTCCATGAACAGGCTCAACCTCTTCACCTTCCTGGGTGGCGCCAGGGAGGCCATGATCACGGCCTTTGTCACCCGCAGCAGCAGCGGTACCCTGCCGGTGACCATGCGCTGCGCCGACGCACAGCTGTCCCAAATGATCAGCTTCACAAATAGCGCCGCATTTTCCTGATATCTCGCGTCATCCGTCTTCTATGGCTGGCCAGTCCTCTTCGGAAATGCCGATGCTTTCGAGCAGATTTGCGTGAGTGAAGAGGATCGATTGGAGTAGAGTTGCGGTAACCGCAAGATTAGGATTGCCTTGAGAG